>JAHJVF010000370.1 GCA_018828505.1 Bacteroidota bacterium
TACGTTACTGCTTTTTAGATTTACAATACCTAAAAATTTTGATTGGGATATTGATCCAGTAAAATATGCGTAACTTCAGTAAATGATTTAGGTGAATGTCATAAGATAGTTCCGAAGGATCCTTTGGAAAAGAGGTATTCTAAGCGTTGGAGTTGTGAAGAAGCGATAAGATTTGTAAAGCAAGGTTTTCGTCCCGACATGTCGGGATTAGAGTACAAAGTTATATAGCAATTCAGAGGATGCTTCTATTTTGTATGCTAGCGTATAGTTTTTTATGTCTGTTTATCGAGATATAGTCAATAAAAAATAAAAGACTATTTTATTGGCTAAAAACTTTGATAAGACCAATGGTAAAACAAATACACTTCTATAATTATAGAATACTTGAAGCAATGCAAAAAATCCTTTCCGAAGGATCCTTCGGAAATCTGGACTTCTTTGATAATCTGAGGTTGGAATGAATTTTATTTTCGGGAAACTCTAACTTTTAAGTGATTGACATTCCTTGAAGTATGCGATATATTTACAACCAAATTTATGGAAATGCTGACTGACTTCGGAAAGATACTCGTCTTTATCATTCTCGGTGCCATTTTTGTTGCGATCGCATTCATTATAAATCGATTTTTAAGACCAGTGCGGCCAACCACGGAGAAATTAATGACCTATGAATGCGGTGAAAATCCAATTGGAACTCCCTGGATTAAGTTTAATGTGCGTTTCTATGTTGTAGCATTGATTTTTCTCCTATTCGATGTGGAAATTACATTGCTTATCCCCTGGGCAGTTGTTTATAAAGAATTTGGATTCTATGGTTTTGGTGTAGGAATTCTTTTCTTATTCATTTTGATGCTGGGGATGTTATATGAATGGAAAAAAGGCGATCTCGATTGGGTCCGTCCGGAGGTTAAACCTAAGGATCTGAAAACCGTCATGTCAGAATTTGAAAATCAATACGGTACTAAATAATGGGCTTATTAGATAAAGAGTTTACGGATACTAATATTGTAGTTGCGAAGTTTGAAGATTTGATGAATTGGGCTCGGCTTTCATCCCTTTGGCAATTGGGTTTTGGTTTAGCCTGTTGTGCGATTGAAATGATGGCAACTTCGGCATCACATTATGATTTTGATAGATTCGGTGTCATTCCTCGTCCAAGTCCACGACAGGCAGATATAATCATTATCTCTGGTACAGTCACACTAAAAATGGCAATTAGGATCAAAAGATTATACGAGCAAATTCCCGATCCGAAATATATTATCTCAATGGGAAGCTGCTCAAACTGCGGCGGACCGTACTGGGAACATGGTTATCATGTTTTGAAAGGTGTTGATCGAGTTATCCCGGTTGATGTTTACGTTCCGGGATGTCCCCCACGTCCCGAAGCGTTGCTCGAAGGATTATTGAAGCTTCAAGAAAAAATTCGTAATGAAAGTTTAGTTAAGAAAACTGCTTAATGACCCCTCAAGAAATTTTAACAATTCTTCAAGAAAAATTTTCTAACCAGACATTTGAACTTAAAGAAAATATTTCCGAGCCGATTTTAATCGTCCCAGCAATACTTCTATCAGATGTTGCCTATTTTCTAAGAGATGATGAGAGATTAGCTTTCGATTCTTTAATGAGTCTCAGCGGTCTGGACTTAGCCGATGGTGAAAAGAAAATTTTAGAAGATGGTTCGTTCGAGTACGTCGGCGGAAATCTTGCGAGCGTCTATCATCTTCATTCTTTCAATCATAATCATAAGCTTACAATTAAAGTAATTGTTCCAAAGGATAACCCAATAATTCCCTCAGTCGAAAGGGTTTGGCGAACTGCCGATTATCATGAACGGGAAGCTTACGATCTTTTTGGAATTTTTTTTGAAGGACATCATAATTTGATTAGAATTTTACTTCCTTATGATTGGGAAGGATATCCATTGAGAAAGGATTACAAAGTCCCGGAATTTTATCAAGGAATGAAGGTCCCTTACTGATGGCAGAGCTAAGAACTGAAGAACTCGTACTTAACATGGGGCCACAGCACCCGTCAACGCACGGTGTGCTTAGATTAGAAGTTAAACTCGACGGTGAAGTTGTCGTTGATGTAACTCCTCACATTGGGTACCTGCATAGATGTTTTGAAAAACATTGTGAAGCGATGAACTATCAGCAAGTTATTCCATACACAGATCGAATGGATTATCTTGCCTCAATGTATATGAATTACGGTTACGTTGAAGGTATGGAAAAGTTCATGAACATCGAAATTCCTGAAAGGGTGAAATACATCCGCATCATTATGGGTGAACTCCAGAGGATTGCTTCGCACCTTGTGGCGATTGGAACTTACGGGATCGATATTGGAGCATGGACACCTTTTCTATATTGCTTCAGAGACCGCGAAAGAATTCTTGATTTATTCGAGATAACTTGTGGTGCAAGGCTTTTATACAATTACATGTGGATAGGCGGAGTGTCGCACGACCTACATCCAACTTTCGTCTCGAAGTGCCGCGAATTTCTCAATGACTTCAAAAAGACTATCGTTGAACTCAATGAACTACTAAGCACAAACAAAATTTTTATTGAACGAACTGCTAATGTTGGAATTTTACCTGCTGATACAGCGATAAACTTCGGTGCTACCGGTCCGGTTCTAAGAGGTTCCGGCGTGAATTGGGATCTGAGGAAGAACGATCCGTATTCTATTTATGATAGATTCGAATTTGATGTTATCACCGGAACTGGTGAAAAAGGAACGCTCGGTGATTGCTGGGATCGTTACATAGTTCGAGTCCGAGAAATGGAGCAGTGTATCAGAATAATTCTGCAAGCACTCGGCAGCCTTCCGGAAGGAGATGTTACTTCTGCAATTCCGAAAAGAATTAAACCTCCGGTTGGAGAATTTTATTTCCGAGTCGAAAGTCCTAAGGGTGAATTAGGTTATCATATTGTGAGTGATGGTTCATTAAATCCATTTAGGGTAAAAGTAAGAGCACCTTCATTTGTGCATCTTCAGCTAATGCCGATTTTATGTAAAGGGCATCTCGTTGCAGATATAATCGCGAATCTTGGAAGTATTGATATCGTATTAGGAGAAATTGACAGATAATGTCCGATTTTCTTAGAAATTTTATAGGTAATGATATTCTTGCATTTTTTGTGAGTGCAGCATTACCATTATTTTTATTTGTGGTGCCGTTTGCTTTGTTCGCAGTTCTGGCGGAAAGAAAAGTTTCTGCATTTATGCAAGATAGGATTGGGCCGAATCGTGTTGGACCAAAAGGACTTCTTCAAACTGTTGCTGACATTTTGAAAATGATGCAGAAAGAAGATATGATACCGCACGCTGCAGATAAGAAATTATTTATCTTAGCACCATATCTTGTCTTTATCGGAAGCTTTGCGGGATTTGCTGCACTTCCCTTTTCGAGTTTTTATATTGGTTCATCGATCAACCTTGGTGTATTTTATATCATTGCAATTTCATCTTTAACTGTTGTTGGAATTTTAATGGCTGGATGGGCATCAAATAATAAATATTCTTTGTATGGTGCGATGAGATCCGTTGCTCAGATCGTCAGTTACGAAATCCCTGTATTACTCTCTGTAATTGCTGTTGTAATGGTCATCGGAAAATTAAATTTACAAGAAATTGCCGAATTACAAACTTCTTCATTTTTTAATTGGTACATTTTCGGCGGACCGGGCGATGATATCCAAAAATATCTGCTCATACCGTTTATGGTTGTGGCATTTATCATTTTTTTCATTTCATCACTTGCTGAAGTAAACCGTACTCCTTTTGATATTCCCGAAGCTGAATCGGAATTGGTTGCAGGTTTTCACACAGAATATACACCGATGAAATTTGCGATGTTCTTTTTAGCAGAATATGCAAATATGTTTTTGGTTGCTGCACTATCCGTCTCTCTTTTCTTCGGTGGCTGGCAGTCGCCATTCGGTTATCTTGGAAATTCATTCGACATCCCATGGTTAATACCGATCGAACAATTATTCTGGTTTATCGGCAAAGGATTGTTCTTTGTGTTTATTCAGATTTGGCTGAGATGGACTTTGCCAAGACTTCGGGTTGATCAACTTATGAACGTCTGCTGGAAATATCTTATTCCATACGCTTTTATTAATATAATTATTATAGGAATCATAACTTTAATTTAAAGTTATAGGAAAATGATAGAATACTTAAAAGATACCTGGCTCGGAATTTATACTGTACTGGTCGGGATGAAGGTAACTTTCTCTCATCTCTTCAAATCACCGGTTACGATTCAATATCCCGACGTTAAAGTTGAGTTACCGGAACGAGTCCGCAATAGATTATATGTGAATATGGACGATTGCATCGGTTGCGATCAATGTGCAAGAGCCTGCCCGGTAAACTGTATTTCTATCGAAACAGTAAAATCGGTGCCCGGTGATGACTTAGGTCTTACTTCGCAAGGAAAGAAGAAAGCCTTGTGGGTTACGCAATTCGATATTGATATGGCTAAATGCTGTTACTGCTCGCTTTGTGTTTGGCCCTGCCCAACTGATTGCATTTATTTTACAGATGTTTATGAATTTTCTGAATACAAACGAGAAGATTTTATTTATAATTTTGTAACCTTAACTCCCGATGAGA
>JAHJVF010000371.1 GCA_018828505.1 Bacteroidota bacterium
CTACCTGGCGGTAGACAGGCAAAAATGGTTCAATTATATTGAATATTTGAATTTTCTATCTCGTTGTATTAAAAGAATTTAGAGCATTTTTTTCTAATGGCGGTCAGTAGAGATTTTCCTTAATGACAAATTTGGGTTAAAATAAAAGTCAAGCTTTGCATCTGCGAAACTTGACTTTATTATTTAAAAGCTATCGAAAAATAACTACTGTGGTGGTTGAGTTTGAATCGGAGTTTGTACCGGTGATTGCGTTTGCGGCACGAATGGCCTATTTGGAAGAGTTTGTTGTCCACCTCGTTGGATTACACTTTCACGCATCTTTTGCTGTGATGATGAAGGTAAAAAAGCAAGATTCACGATCAGACAAAGTCCCGCTAATATCCCTGCTAACCACCAGGTGGCTTTTGAAAGGAAGTCTGCAGTTCTTCTAACTCCGAACATAGTTCCCATTTCACCAGCTCCGCCGAATGTGCCGGCTAAGCCGCCACCCTTGCTGGATTGCATTAGAACTACAACCATCAGCAAAAACGAAATTATCAAAGCAACTGTCATCAAGATTGAATACATTTTATCTCCTTATTAGTAAGTAGCGAGGGAGGGATTCGAACCCCCGACACGTGGATTATGATTCCACTGCTCTAACCGACTGAGCTACCTCGCCATAATTTAAAAATTATACGTCAATTAATGAGACTACTCTAAAAAAGTTGAACACAGAAAAAGAATCGCCTTTTAGGATGAAATCCAACTGAAAAGTTCCTAATTGGACGTTTAGATTCGTCTCATAAATCACTTAGCGGGTACAAATATAAGAAGCTTTATTACGAATGGCAAAATCAATGAACAACAAACTTCAGCACAGAGTAATTAGTCAGTAGTATGAAGTAAGAAGTAAAAAGTGAGCAAGCAAATAGTAATTAATTAGTTGTGTAGAAGCTTTGATTTTGAAAACTAAAATGCTTGCGACTTAGTTATCCGATTATTATGTTAATTACAGTTACTGGCACATACTGAAAATTATTATGGACTAAAAACGAACGCAAATACATCATTGATTTATGAGAAGATGGTTCAATTTTTTTATACTGGATATTTAAAACAGCAATCCCGACTAAAGCCGGGACTACTGCAAATGTTTTCACAACGGAATAATCCTTATTGTGATTTTTACTTTCAAATTTTCAGCAGAAATTTAGAAATATTTTCTTAAAAAACAAAGGGATTGATATGAAAAAAATTCTCGGCCTTGATTTAGGCACGAATTCAATCGGTTGGGCACTAATTGAAGAAAAAAATAATATACTCAAAAAAATTGATGACATAGGCTGTAGAATTCTTCCTCTTGAGAAAAGCTTATTGGATGAGTTTGAAAAAGGGAATGATATTACTAAAAATGCTACGCGTAGACAAAAACGAGGAAGCAGAAGACTCAATGAGCGGTACAAGCTATGGCGAAATAATATAATCAAATTATGCAAAGTACTTGGAATAGTACCTAAGGGATTGGAACCCCTTTTTGAGAAAATTTCATTTGATAATAAAAAATTAATAATACCGCAAGCAGCTTACGAAAAAGGGTCGCATCAATTTAAACCACATGAATTGTATGAGCTTAGAGTAAAAGCTTTAAATGAAAAAATAACTTTAGAAGAACTTTTTAGAATCGTTTATCACTTAAACCAGAGAAGAGGTTTTAAGAGCAACCGAAAAGCACCAAAACCAGAAGAAGAAATGCTGACGGAGGATATTTTCACTGGAATAAAAAAGAAAAGCGAAATCAGCTTTGAGAAAGTAAAAATAGTAAGTGTTGAACCAACTGGTGAGAAGAAAGGGAAAAAACAAAGTGAGGTGTTTAAAATTATTCTTGAAGATGGAAGATTCTGTTTAACTGATAAATACATTTTTAAGAAGTACATTAATGAAACAGTAATTCTAGAGATAAAGAAAGAAACATTAAAAACAGCAACAGAACCAAAGTATACTTTTTCATTTCCAACGAAATGGCAAAAAAATAGAAAAGAACTAAATGACGCTATTCTTAAATCAGGAGGTTATCCAGGTAAGTACTTTTTTGAAGAGTTTCTGAAAGCGAAGAATGAAGGCAAGTGGTATGAATTCAAAGTTAGAGAAAGTATTGTAAATAGAGAACTTTTCGAAAGTGAATTTCAGATGATATGGGAGAAGCAGCGTGAATTCTGGTTAACTGAAAACAACATAGACCTTCATTTTCTTTCAAACTTTCAAGTTGCTATAGAAAATATTGTCCCTTTTCATAACAAAGAAGAAAAGCAAAAATGGATTCAAAAAGGTTTGGGAGATTTCATCAAAAACTACATAATTTATTATCAACGAAATCTAAGATCACAGATAATGACAATTGGTGATTGCCGTTTTGAAGAAAAATATTATCAAAAA
>JAHJVF010000372.1 GCA_018828505.1 Bacteroidota bacterium
GCAGAAAAACGAATAAAAAAAGTTTAGCTTTTATTAGCATTAGTGTTTTGAAGAATGTCCGATTTGATTTTCCCATCTTCAAGAGTTACTACTCGCCTTGCTCGTTTTATAACTCTCGCATCATGAGTTGAGAAGACAAAGGTCATATTCAATTCTTTATTTAATTTTTCCATGAGGTCTAAAAGTGATTCAGCGGAATCGGAATCAAGATTAGCGGTTGGCTCATCGGCAAGCACAAATGATGGATGTGAAGCAAGAGCACGAGCAACGGCAACACGCTGCTGCTGTCCTCCTGAAAGTTCTGACGGACGATTTTCTGCTCTATCACTTAATCCTACCGAATTGAGTAATTCAAGTGCTCTTTTTTCACGATCATTCCTTGAAACTTTCTGTAACAGCATTATGAATTCAACATTTTCTTTTGCGGTGAATACGGGAATTAAATTAAATGCCTGAAATACAAATCCAATATTTCTTAAACGAAAATCAATTAGCTGATCCGACTTTATAGTTGAAATATCTTCACCGTTGATTTTAACATTTCCGGAAGTTGGAGTGTCAAGTCCGCCGATCATGTTTAGTAAAGTAGTTTTGCCCGATCCGGAAGGACCAACGATTGAAGTGAATTCTCCTTTTGCAATTCTCAAATCAACTTCTTTCAAAGCTTCAACAGGCACTGCAGTTTCATCATAAGTTTTGCTTACTTTATCTAATTCAATTAATGGCATATTAAAATTCCTTAATGTTCACAGAAATACATTATTAAAAAGTTCTGATCGCAACTGCCGGCTGCAATCTTATTGCTTTAATAGACGGATAAATAGCAGCGATCACTGAAGTCGAGATTATCATTATCGTCATTACAATATAAACGTCAATCGGCAAATCGGGGTAAAGCATTGGACTCACTCCATATATTGCAAGTCCTTCAGTAAAAGCTGATAGATTTATTCCGCTTATGGCAAAATATTCAGTTGTTACTGCAGCTAATACAACGCCGACAAATCCACCGGCAAGCGATAATAAAACTGTTTCAAACAGGATTAAAGTAAAAATTCGAATCTTCTTCATGCCAACAGCCATCAGCATTCCGAATTCGCGAACACGTTCTAAAACTGACATCAACATTGTGTTCGTAATTCCGAATAAAAGTGCGAATAAGATTATCCCCACAAAAAAATACATTTGAATATAAAGCGTTTCCTGCGTTAATCTGAACTCTGGTGCTAAGTCCTTCCAACTGTCAACTGCTAAATTCGGAAATTTAAGCTGGAGCTGAGATTTAACTGTATCGACGAATAATGAAGATCTCGTTTTGATTGCTATTTCGTGGATCAATGATTCGACATTCAATAGACGATTCAAATCTGACTGTAAAATAAATACATTCAGCTCATTAAAAGTTGAAGATTCGGTATCGAAAATTCCCGAAATTCGAAATGAAGCATAAATAATCGACCCATCCAATCCTTGAAAACTACAGACAAGCTTTGAATTCAACCGAAGCTTGAGTTTATCGGCAAGTTTTTTCCCAATAACAATCGAATTCCGATGTGTTTCACCGAAGTAACTTCCTTCAACAATTTTTTTGTAATTATCAGTTATCTTTTGTTCGTTTTCGGGATCGATCCCTAAAATCTTCACCCCTTGTGATGAAGTAGGTGAAGATGCCATTCCCTCGATAACTGTTCGAGAAGAATAATCAATTATTTCTGTAATCTCGGAAAGTCCGTTCGTTACGCTTTGAGGATGTGAGATAAAATTGCTTATTTGTTTTTCTGCAGTGAACCCCGGTTTATGAATTTGAATATGAGAAAGATCTCTATTGATGGCAGAATCAATTGCCGTCTCCCACATTCCGATCATAATTGCAGTTGCGAATAATCCTCCCCACAATCCGAGAGCGGTTGCTGCAATAATTATGAAGCTTCGTCTTTTATTTCTCCAAATATTTTTCCATGCGAGCTTAAATAACATTTTATTTCCTCATTGCTTTAACCGGTTCAAGTTTTCGAATAACTGTGATCGGATAAATTGCTGA
>JAHJVF010000055.1 GCA_018828505.1 Bacteroidota bacterium
AGAGTTATGTAAGCCCAATCCACAGCGACAACTTTTCCATTTCTCGGAACGGAATTTTCAAAAAATCCAACTTGTCTATTCGCCTGATCGGTGTGAGGTGCCCAGATATAAGCACCTCCAAATAATCCATCGAAAACTGGGTGAGAGCGTAGAGAATGGATACCAAGTTTTCTTCCGTAACCTTTATCAATAGCATTTACATAATTTATCTGTGGAATTTCAGTTTCGAGTTTCAAAATGTTTATATATCTGAATGCATCAAGGGTAAGAAGTAATCCTCCTCCGTTTGATACAAATTTTCGAATCGAGTTGACAATCGTTTCGTTCTTTTCAAGCAACGTAAAATCAGAAGAATCGGGACGATGATACCAAACAACATCAATGTGATTTAATAATTTCGGATTTTTTTTAAGCTGGGAAAAAGAAAACTCTTTAACATCGTATTGAGCATTTTCTTTCAGAAATTTGAACGCCGCAGAAATTTCATGATCATTTTTCCGGGACAATTCCGAACTTAAGAAACCAACTTTAAGTTTTTTCTGAGGATCAAACGCATACGCTGAACTTATTCCAACCAGCACAGCAAAAATCAATATGAGTAAAAGTATTTTCTTCATCTTGTGTGTCTTTCTTATTTAGAGATGCCATCCCGACAAGTCGGGATGGCATCTCTTTTAAATTTATTAACTCACCTTAAAAGAACCATTTTTTTGTTTGGATGAATTTATCCGTTTTGAGCGTGTAGAAGTAAACTCCGCTCGAAAATCTTGAAGCATTGAACTCAAGTCTATAACTTCCGGCAGGTTTTAGCTCGTCAACTAATGTTGCTACTTTGCGACCTAAAACATCGAAGACTTTCATTTTAACTAAACTATCTTTTTTTAACCGATATTCGATTGTTGTCGTTGAATTGAAAGGATTAGGATAATTTTGCTCAAGTTTAAATTCATCAGGGATCATATTCGAGCCGTGATCTTCTACACCGACAATCATTGATTTCTTAGCTAATGCAACTGCTTCGTAATAATCAATCGCATAATGCCACCAGTTGTTCAATATACTATCAGTAATTCCGGCATAGTGAGGTAAATGTTTGAACCACCAACGCATATATCCAATGTGCCCGCACATCCATTCAAGGCAATTAACATTTCGTTTCTGATCGAGTAAATAGGGGAATCTAAACCAATTATCTGCGTAGGTTGGAACATAAGCAGTATTCACCCAATCGTAGTCCGATCTGCCGTTGGGAGGATAATGAATATTCCCTATATGGGCTTGACTTGGGCGGACTTTATCGAACGAAGTATAAAGTTCCCAATTGTTCAACTTTGGTGAGTTATAATCCCATCGACCAAATGCCTGACGAATTGCGCTTTCGAATCGGTGTCCCATACTTTCCATTGCCTCGGGAAGTCCGCGCTCATAGTTCCATCCCATTACTGAAAGAGTTTTCTCCAAGCTAGGATGAGCAAGCGGCGGTGAGTTCCACCAAAAGGCACCCGGTCCCATCAACTGCGATTCGTACATTCCTCCAAATGGGAAAGCGTAAACCCAAACTTCATCTATAACTCCGTTGTTTCGTTTTGTGTCGAAGTCGTAATAATCAACCATTCCGTTGTAGTCGTATTTTATTCTCCCTTGAACTTCTGCAATGTTTTTTAATTCGCTGTATAAAGTTGAATTATTCTGGAAGTAATATGCAATTTGATCAAGCGTCATATAGGAAGTATCTAATTTGGTAAAAA
Source organism: Bacteroidota bacterium (assembly GCA_018828505.1). Taxonomy (GTDB): domain Bacteria; phylum Bacteroidota; class Ignavibacteria; order Ch128b; family Ch128b; genus JAHJVF01. Next base: position 1,749 of record JAHJVF010000055.1, read on the forward strand.
TGTTTTGATCATAATAAGTTTCGACAACATCAAATTGAATTACACTATCACTCGCTGTTAAAAATTCATTCTTTATCAAGTTCACCATATTTAGTGGATCATACCATGCCCACTTTTGATGAATGCGCCGGTAACCAAATTGTGGAATTATTGGATTTTGAATTACAAGAGCTACTTTAACAATCTTCGTTTTCGCTTTTGGAGGTTTGAAATCCGTTACAACATCTACGGGTGCAGTACCCGCAAGAGAGTTGCTTTCTGTCGAAACTGAAACCGATGTATTACCGAGTGAAATTCCTCTCAATTTTCCGGTGTTATCAATCTTTGCAACTGAAGTATCGGTAACATTCCAAACAAGCGGCTCGTTGATTTGATAAGGATATATTCTACCGTGCTCGTCTAAAACTTTCGTATCAAGCTGAAGTGTAGTCGATGGCAGAACTTTTGGTGGATATGGAGTAACATGAAGCGAAGTTAAAGTTAATTTTCCATCAAGAACCCATTCACCAAAATAGATAGATGTGTCTGTAGGATTAAGAAGACTCATCCTAATGTACTGAATTTCGTAATTAGTAAAAGTCAAAGAATCCCATCCAAAAAAAGAATAAGAACGGTTGCTTGCAAGGTTTCGATAAGAGCCTGTCTTATTAGTCAAATCTTCAAGAGTGTTTGCAGTTTCAAGCGAATAAGTTCCATTGTTCCATAAAAAGATTTTACTTTTTGAAATTCCTGTCATCCCCGCCTGCCTCACGAGATGCGATTGGGCGGGCAGGTCAGAAAACTTTAGTGTGACTACAAAGTTAGAAGAAGGGATTACAGCTTCTGTCAGATGATTTCCGTCAAAAATTCTTCGAAGTGTAGAAGAATTGATTTGAGGTTGAACAGTTGCCGTGATTGTCGAATCGTTCAAACCTTGAAGGATATTGATCGATTGTGTTATAAAAATTTGAGATTGAACCGATTGAAATGACACAAAGAAAAAGATCAATAGAAATATTTTTCGAATTTTCAT
>JAHJVF010000373.1 GCA_018828505.1 Bacteroidota bacterium
AAGACACTAAAAAGAAAAGCAAAATATTTTTCACATGCATAATTAATTCTCTAATTTTTAAATGGATTAATGAGACGAATCTAAAAAGGTCAAATTCATCATTCCCAGGTTCAATTTTGAGAGAAATCTCAAACATTCCCGCCTGCCTCCCAGCTATACCTGCCCGCCGAACCCATAATGAAGAGGCAGGCGGGAATATGGCGGGCAGGTTTCCTTTAAATATACCTTTTTTGAGCAGTCTCATTAATGATTTTCAAAGTTCTCTCAATCGTTAAATTGTGCTGCATATCTTCTGAATAAAGGATATTTGCATTTCCGAAAATTGCACTTGAAACAATAAGACTATCCCAAAAAGAAAAGGAGTATTGCTCTCGTAATTTTGATGCCCTAATCAAAATTGATTTATTAAATTCAATTACATGATACTTTTTATAAAGGGATAAAATTAGATTTGCAATTTGAGATACGGAAAAATCGACCTTCTGCTTCAAGTTTACACATATTTCATTTATCACCTGAACGCTTAAGATTAGTTTCCCCCCGGAGAGTAGATTTGATGCAATTTGGTTCTTCTTAGATATTGATGGTGATTTAACAAAAGCATAAAGCCAAATGTTAGTATCAACAAATATGGTTGATGAATCATCTGGCATATATTTCGTTTCTTCTTAGAGGACGGAAAGAAGGAAGGATTATTGGATTATTAAGTAATTGGTCAATAAGAGTATTTTGATTTTGATCATCTTCATTAACAACTAAAACTTTAACCTCCTTACCCAGTCTTTTTATATACTTTTTGGGAATTTCTATTTTACCATTTTTTATTTTTGCGTTAAATTTAATCAATTCCATTTTACACCTTTAAAATACTGGTAAATCTATAAAATATATCTCTTCACTTCAAATACTTTCTCAAAAACTCACCTGTATATGAAGCTTTACATTTTGCAATTTCCTCAGGCGTTCCCTCGGCTACTATTTCACCTCCTTGGTCTCCGGCTTCCGGACCTAAATCAATTATATGATCGGCGCATTTAATCACATCCATATTATGTTCAATTATTATTATTGAATTCCCTTTCTCAATAAGAGCGTTGAAGCAATCAAGCAGCTTTGCGATGTCGTCGAAATGAAGTCCGGTTGTCGGCTCATCAAAAATGTAAAGCACATTTTTATTGTCCTCTTTTGGAATGAGTTTCTCCGCGAGTTTAACCCGTTGTGCTTCTCCTCCTGATAAAGTGGTTGAAGATTGTCCAAGTTTCAGATATCCCAAGCCAACATCAACCAATGGCTGGAGCTTATTAATTATTTTCTTCAGCCCTTTGAAAAATTCGATCGCTTCAACTGTTGTCATATCCAAAACATCTACGATACTTTTATTTTGGAATTTGACTTCATGAACTTCTTTTTTATAGCGGCTCCCCTTACAATCTTCGCAGAGCAAATATAGATCAGCCAAGAACTGCATTTCAATTTTTACATAACCTTCACCTTGACATGTTTCGCATCTTCCACCCGGAACGTTAAACGAAAAATATCCAGGTTTATAACCACGGGTTTTAGATTGAGGTCTCTGCGAATAAAATTCACGGATATGATCGAATGCTTTTACATAAGTGGCTGGATTTGAGCGCGAACTTCTTCCAATTGGTGATTGGTCAACTATTTCCACACCGGTGACATACCCGGCTCCTTCGATCGATTTGAATTTGCCAATATCTAAAACTTCTGAAGATTTCAATCTCTGAACTGCGGGATATAAAATGTCACTTACTAAAGTGCTTTTACCCGAACCGCTAACACCGGTGATACACACGAACATTCCAAGTGGGATTTCGACATCAATATTTTTGAGATTATTTTCTCGCGCTCCGATTATTTTGATTGAACGATTACCTACTAGTCTCCGACTTTTTGGAAGTGCAATTTTTTTTTCGCCAGTCAAATATTTTCCGGTCAGTGATTTATTATCTTTGAGTAATTGACAGTAGCTTCCGAAAAAGATAATTTTCCCGCCATGTATGCCTGCAGAAGGACCCATATCAACAATGTAATCAGCTTCTCGCATCATTTCGGGATCGTGTTCAACAACAAGTACGGTATTACCGAGATTTTTAAGAGCATGCAAGATTTTAATTAGTCTATAGTTATCTCTCGGATGAAGCCCGATAGAGGGTTCGTCCAAAACATATAATGATCCAACAAGAGAAGAGCCAAGAATAGATGCAAGATTAATTCTCTGAGTTTCTCCCCCAGAAAGTGTGTTTGACAATCGATCAAGTGTAAGATATCCAATACCGACATCGACTAAAAACTTCAACCGTTTCCGAATCTCATTTAAAATCCTTCCACCAATCGCTAAATCATGATCAGAAAGATCAAGACGCTCAAACCAATCATAGAGAGACGAAAGAGGCATTTTGATTAAATCCGAAATGGCTTTGCCTGCAATCCGAATGTTCAATGCTTCTTTCCTCAATCTCGATCCGTTGCAGTCATGGCATGAAGTGTAACCGCGGTATCTGCTGAGCAGCACACGGTAATGCAGCTTGTATGTTTTACTTTCCAGCATTTTAAAGAAACCGTTAATACCGAGGTATCCGCGAGTTCCATCGAATACAATTTTTTCTTCTGCAGGAGTTAACATTTCAATCGGAACATTTATTCTCAATCCGACTAATGATGATACCCGAATAAGATCGCGCCAGTATTTGCTGAACTTTTTTGTTGTGAATGGAATAATAGCTCCATCACGAATTGATTTTTTTTTATCGGGAATAACTAAATCATAATCGATACCTACTGTTCTTCCGAAGCCCTGACAAGTTGGACAAGCACCAAAAGGGTTATTGAACGAAAACAATCTGGGTTCCGGTTCCTGATAAGTTATTCCATGACATTCGAAAAATTTTGAGAAGTGGAATTCTTCTTTCGATTCAAAATCAATTATGTCTAACCGGCCGTCTCCTTCGAGAAATGCTGTTTCGATTGAATCGGAATATTTACTGTCGGCGTTTGATTTATCGAGTGAGATCCTTTCAACGATTACTTTTATCTCTTCTTTTTTCACTCTGATATTTACGCTCTCATTCAGATCGTAAATTTTCTTTTTAGCATGTATTCGGAAAAAGCCCTTGCTGAGAAGATTTTTGAACTCATCTTTTAAGGATTTTTTCCCATGAACATGGAGAGGGAATGTAATTAGCAGCTTATATTCATTCGGAAAGCTCTTTAATTTTTCAACAACAGAGAGGGTCGAATCTTTTTTAACTAATTGATTACAAATCTCGCAATAAGTTTTACCGACTCTTGCAAAAAGTAACCGAAGGTAGTCGTAAACTTCAGTTGTCGTTCCGACAGTTGAGCGCGGATTTTTAGCCGGAGGTCGTTGCTCAATGGCAACAGCCGGTGATATGCCTTGAATGAAATCCACATCGGGACGATTCATTCTTTCTAAAAACTGTCTTGCGTACGCAGAGAGACTTTCAACATAACGCCGCTGTCCTTCGGCATAAATTGTATCAAAAACCAAACTCGATTTCCCGGAGCCGCTCACACCTGTAAATACTACAAGCTTATTTCTCGGGATATCAAGGTTGATATTTTTCAAATTGTGCTGCCGAGCACCACGAACTATTATTTTCTTCTCTGAACTATTAGTCATTTGAATGTGTAAACATTAAGAACAAAGTTAATTAAAAAAATATAGTAACACAGGGGAGATAGATTTTGTTTCTCAAAAAGAATTTAATAAATTTAGACAAACAGGATGTTAAGCTTGTTAACTAAAAGGAATAATCCCGACTCTGTCGGGACAATAACGTGCGTTATTACAGATGTTATGCGCCACCCGTTTTTGCTTAGCTTATGAAACGAGAATCAAGAAATCTTTTAGCCAAAGCCACGGACTCCATTCTCCTCTCCATTGAACATTTCAATCGTCCATGGGATAGAGGACGACACGAGGCTGTCCTGGTCCTGCTCGATCGAGCTTTTGAACTTCTTTTAAAATCGGTCATAAGGCATAAAGGCGGACGAATTCGAGAACGGTATGCGAAAGAGACTATTGGGTTCGATTCATGCGTTCGCAAGTGTGTCAGTGATGCGCAGGTCAAGTGTCTAACAGAAGTGGAAGCTCTAACAATTCAGATTATTAATAGTCTGAGAGACGCAGCTCAACACTACATCGTCGAGGTATCGGAGCAGCAGCTTTATATCTACACACAGTCTGCGTTGACATTGTTTGACAAGATGCTGAAAGATGTTTTCAATAAGAAACTGATTGACTATCTGCCCGAACGAGTGTTACCTGTCTCGTCAACACCACCGTCGGACTTTGAGAGCCTCATGACTGTTGAACTAAGCGAAATCAAAAAATTGCTTGCACCATATTCACGTCGGAGATTTGAAGCGAAGACCAAGCTACGATCTTTTGCAATCATCGAGGCATCGTTGGGGGGAAGCCGTCTCCAACCGAGCGATGGCGAGTTGGAAAAACTAGCCAAGCGCATTTCTAAGGGAGATTCTTGGGAAGACATATTTCCGGGTATTAAACGCCTTACATTCAATGCGGATGATGATGGCATGAGTGTCACGCTGAGAATCACTAAGTCGAAAGGTCAGCCGATCCACCTTGTTCCCGAGGGCACTCCCGGAGCTACGGTTGTCGCCGTGAAGCGAGTAGACGAACTCAGTTTCTACTCTCTCAACCTTACGGCTCTTGCTTTGAAAATCGGTTTGACATCTCCAAAGACGCTCGCCGTGATCAAAGAACTAAAACTAACCAGTGACGCAGAATACTACAAGCAGTTCATGATTGGCAAGATGCAACTCAAACGTTATAGTCCCAAAGCAATTGATAGGATTAAGAAGGAACTTCCATCGCTCGACATCGATGAAGTTTGGAAACATCATAAACCAACGAGTCGGAAAAAGACGGGCGGCGCATAACAAGCGGCAGCACGACGCACGGGTAAATGGCTCAGAAGCTCAACGGTTTTGCTCACGAGAAATTGGTTATTTTGAGTTCGCAAAACCGCTGCGTGTTGCCGCCAGACGTTATGCGAAATTCTGCTTGAGGTTGAATGAACTGAAAGGATGAGAAATATGCCGAGAAAAATTAAATTATATTTGGATACCTCAGTGCCCAATGCTTACTTTGATGAGAAAAATCCTCATCGTAAGGAAATAACAGAGCAATTTTGGTTAAAACTGAAGGAACATGAGGTATTTATTTCAGATCTAGTAATAAAAGAGATGGAAGCAACTGGAGACGAGGAGTTAAGAGAAAAGCTAATAAAACTTGTAAAAGGTTTTGAGAATCTCTCAACTAAAAGTGAAGAGATTAAAGGTGTAGCTGAAGAATATGTTTTAAGAGGGATTATTCCGGTGAAACACATTGAAGATGCGATTCATATTGCAGTAACGACGATTAATTCACTTGATGTTTTAGTAAGCTGGAACTTTGAACATATTGTCAAACTGAAAACGAAAAGGGAAGTAAATGCAGTGAACGTTTTACTTGGATATAACCCAATTGAGATTATTGACCCTGCAATGATTTAAGGAGGTGATTTATATGTCCTATTTTAGCAAGTTCTATAAAGTTGATGTTCGAGAAGACATAGTCAAAGAATTTACAAATTCAAGAGGCGAAGTAGACGATATGATGGCAGGACTTCATGAAATTAGGGTTAGAATGGCAGAGAAAGAATACGATTTAAAGGAATTAGAAAAAAAGTCAAGGAGATATAAAGCAGAACTTCGCCTAACACGGCATAAGCGACGCTAAATTGCCTTTAGCAACTTCGCTTATGCCGATAACGTTATGTGTGTATGGGAAATTGAATCTTGCCTAAATTCTTTGTATTAAATAGCTACTTAGTCTCCTAAGTAAAAGTTTATATCTGTTAATGGAAACCTCACCTATTGAACCGATGAGCCTACTCTAAAAAGGTCGTTTTACAGATTTTCGGATTTGATTTTGGACGATCCGCCGAAGGCGGATTCTTTCGTCAATTGTACCTTTTTAGATTCGGCTCACCTATACTTCGCTTACGTGGTATAACAGCTAACACAACTTCGACACTTAAAAAATTTTTCGTGGAATTTTTCACATTATAATTTGGAAAACAGGCGTAAATAAAACTTTTTTATCGTAAATGTCGAACTTGGGCTATCGGGATTGCGCTGCCAATGTAAAATGTTATTTGAATTTGAGATCAAAAGAGATTGATTAATTACCTGATTTGTTTTATACTAACAAAAGTCACATGGAGAAAAATATGAAGTATAAAGTTAATATTAAGAAAACAGAAGAAGGATATTCTATCTGGGTTCCAGGGTTGCCGGGTTGCTGGTCACAGGGGAAAACGGAAAAAGAAGCGTTAGAAAATATTAAGGATGCATTAAAATCTTATTTAGAAACAATTGAAGAATTAACTAAAGGACACCGAACACGATACGTAAAAGTCGGATAATGTATGCCCAAACTTCCCGGCATAAACCATCAAAGGGCGGTGAAGGCTTTTCAGAAGGTAGGTTTTTGGGTTGCACGTCAAGGGAAACATATCACTATGACCGACGGTAATCACATCATAACAATCCCACGGGAAAATCCTATAAATTCTTTTACAATGGCAGGTATAGTGAAAGATGCCGGGCTAACGATCGAGGAATTTAAAAAAATAGTTTAGAATTTATTCTGCAACTTTAATGAAAGAAAAAAATATTTACAGATAACTTAAAACTCACTCTCACCTTTTCACCTCGTCAACTCTTCGTTCAAGCTCTCTTAGTTCATTTATCCGTTTCTCAAGTTCTTTTTGCTGATTTTTTATTTCCTCAAGTTTTTGGTCGAGTTCTTTTTCGTATTCAGCACGTTCCCAATATCCTCTTTTTTCAAAATATCCTTTGAACAGCCAGTTGTGTTTTAATGCTTCCATATTTTCAGCGAAACGTTCAGCACCAAGTTTTGCTTCGTTTGAGGTGGTTATTAAATTATTGATAATAGCTTTAACAGAATCATAACCGCTTTTGTCACTGATTAGCGCACCCAGTACACCTTCGCCTTGATTTACTCGGATTACTAAGTTATCAACTCGTTTCACAACAGAGTCAACTCCGGACATTACTACAACAACTGATTTCCCAAGTTCAGTAACAACTCCTGTTACGTCTCCAAGACTTCCCGTTAGACCAATCATGGTATTATTAGCTGTCTGCGTTGCTTGATCTATACTCTTGTACAATCTCTTATCGTTAATAAGCTGTCCGATTGTTCCTTCACCTTCATTTACTTTTTTTAGTATGGTTGCAAATTCTTTTGTAATATTTTTGATGTAACTGAGTATTCCCTGTGTCTCCTCGATAATTTCGGCATAGCTCACCGGCATCTTAACAGAAATGAAATCACCATCCTCAACGCTGGGAATTTGTCCCGATCCGCCGCTTATTATCAGAACTTTATTTCCTACCAATCCTTCGGTTTCAATACTTGCTTTGGAATCTTTTTTAATAAATTGCTGTATGTCAGAATTTATCCTCATTGTTACAAGAATTTTATTGACGGTATCTGCAATAAATTCAATTGATTTAACTGCACCGACATCAATTCCAGTTAAACGGACCGGGGCTCCAATCCTTAATCCTTCGACAGTCGGAAAATATGCTTTAAGCTCAAACGCCTCTCTAAAAAGAAGTTCTTTACTCCCTATAACAAAAATTCCAATAATGAGCAGCAGAGTTCCGAGAAAAGTAAATATTCCGAGTCTTGCACCTTTAAATGATCTTAGCATTTTTTATCTCCTTTCCGAAGGATCCTTCGGATAATTCTCCAAGTTGGTCGATAAAAAGTTTTTCAGAAATACATCGCTTGATTTGATCAGTTCATTAGTCGAACCCTTAAACATAAATTTTCCATCTTCAAGCATTACAATTTGATCAGCGACACTCAATGCACAAATCATATCATGAGTAACCACAACGCTTGTCATCTTAAATCTTTCCTGCATTTTTAAAATCAGTCGGGTAATTTCTTTCGATGTAACCGGATCCAGACCGGTTGTCGGTTCATCATACAACATAATCTTAGGATAGAGTATAAGTGATCTTGCAAATCCGATCCTTTTCTTCATTCCACCGGATAGTTCTGTAGGCATTTTCTTCAATGCTTCTTGTAAGCCAACCATATCCAGCATTTCAATAATTCTTGTTTTTATTTCTTTATCGCTAAGCTCCGTATGCCTTTTAAGAGGGAATGCAAGATTTTCCTCGACATTCATCGAGTCATATAACGCTGCACTCTGAAATAAAAATCCAATCTCTTTTCTAAGCTCGTTCAGTTCCTTTATTTTTAAATTCAAAACCGATTTGCCGTCAATTTCAATCTGTCCGGTATCCGGTTCAATCAATCTAACCAGACATTTTAAAAGAACGCTTTTACCGATACCGCTTCTTCCAAGAACAACAATTGTTGAACCATTTGGGACTTCCAAATCAACTCCATTGAGTACCACATTTTCACCGAAGCTTATATTTAAGTTTGATACTTTTATCATTCCGGAAATAGAAATAATGTTATTCGAACCATTATAACATCGATCAATAAAATTAATAATGATGAGATAACTACAGAAGTCGTACTTGCTTTTCCAACTCCTTCCGTACCTTTGTTTGCATTATAACCAAGATAAGAGCCAACTATACCGACAATAAATCCGAATATAAATGTTTTTGCAACACCAGGGAGAATATCAGAAAATTTTAATACTCTGATAACAAGATCAACATAAAGAGCAAATGTTAAATTCTGCGTAATTATAACTGAAATATAACCGCCAAGTATTGCGACAAAATTAACATAAACAGTAAGAATCGGAAGCATCAGTGTACAAGCGAGAACTCGCGTGACAACCAAATATTTGAACGGATCAATTGCAGAAACTTCCATTGCATCAATTTGCTCTGTTACCCGCATTGAACCTAGTTCAGCACCAATTCCCGAACCGACTCTCCCTGCAAAGATTAGCGCAGTGATTACAGGACCTAATTCACGTACAACTGAAAGTGCTATCATTCCGGGAAGAAACATTTCTGCGCCAAATCTCGCCATCACAGGTTGTGATTGCATACCCAAAACTAATCCGATGATAAAACCGGTAACACTGACTAATGCGAGAGTTTTCACACCAAGTTCATCCATATGCTTCCGTACTTCACCAATCTCATATGGGGGACGAAACACATTTGCAAAGAACTTAACTGTAAAGGCAGTTACACCTCCAATAATTTCAAAAAACTCAACTACTTGAGCTGCAAGTTTAGTAATGACTCTATCTAAAAAGTTTAGCTTCAATTTTATTTAAGATATAAAATAATTTTCACTCTTTTCAAATCAAATTTCGGAATCATTCAATACCGAGAACAAATGAGATATTCTTATTCGTGTCAGATTCCTCAAAAGATATCGGAACATTGACAAAATGTTTTTCTAGAAAATGTTGAACTTCTTCCAATTCTCGAAGTGTGTATTTCAGTGGATTGTAAACAATCTTAACCGTTTTCACATCGTAAGCATCTTGTTTAACAAGTTCCTGTAATTTGGTAATATCATCAACGACTTGAATCTCGATGAAATCCATAGTTCTTTTTCACGAATTTTATTATCGTTTGATGGTTGATAAACGAGATTTTTGATTACAAGTTACGTTAATATTGATATTATTTTCAATTGCAATCATTTGTTACTTTAATGATTGCTAAAATCCCACCGCCCACTTAGTGAGAAAGTTTAGTCGCGAAAGGGAGAGTTGTTATAATGTAATAGAAGCCCTACCAGCCTGCCCGCTGAATTATCCTTCAAATCAAATACTAACGAGGCAGGCGGGTCAACCGACTGATCGGGCTTCTGATGAACTACTTAGCCAAAATAAATTTCTTGGTTGATATAAACTTTCCAGCTCTGAGTTGATAGAAATATACCCCCGAAGTTAATCCATACTTACTCGCATTGAATTCGATTTCATACTCACCAGCAGATCGTGGTTCGTTCACAATTGTTGCTACTTCTCTGCCAAGTAAATCAAATACTATCAATACTACATTCTCCATACTACCTACTGCATACTTAATTTTTGTTGTCGGGTTAAATGGATTAGGGTAGTTATGTAATAAATTTTCAGATTTCTGTGATTCTTTTTTTGCAAAAACTTTTTCCGGTAACATTGAATCATCAGTATAAATATGTGCAAATCCATATTTTACATTGGATAAATTCGGTTTTAGACCAATTGCTTCTATTCCGACTATAACATTGCTGCCTTTAAGAGTTTGAGGTACAGCAAAACTAAACCGTTTGTTCTGTCTTACTTCTGAATCGATTGACTCAATAAAAAGACTACCAAACTTGTATGTTTTGTTCGTGTTCCAATCCCGAACGTAAGCATTGATGCTAAATCTATTATTTATCAAATCTCTTGTATTAGTTGAATACGATGAAACTTCTAACACCATCGAGTCTATTGAAACGGTTAAATCTGAATTTACAGTCGATAAGTAACTCAACATTCCTGTTAATCCTAAGCTGTCTTCATTTATACTATGGGGTAAGCTTATGAATGGTATATCTATTTTCTTATTATCAATTGTAATGAAATACGGCTCGGTTATCTCAAAACACAATTTACTATTACCAGTGTTTATTCCAACTCTGCGTGAATAAGTGTAACCTTTATTATCCGTTAAAGTGTACTTCCCTGCCACAAGATAGCTATGAAGTGGCTGGTCAAATTTTTCTTGTTCTTCACCATTCGATGCTAATCTTTGCGGTTCGCTTTCGAAATTATAAAGCACGTCATAAATCGGTCCATTTGTAGACGTCCAAACTATTCCACGATTATCATCATAAGAACGTTCAAGAGAATTCACATTTCTGCCGTATCCCATAAATGTTCCTAAACCGCCTTCTGGGTTATAGTCCCAGTAAATTCCATCATAACTGCTTATTCTTCTTATCTGAGGGTTATCTACATTCTGCTGAAAGTAAATGCTTACTCCACCGGTTATGTTTCGGTGTGCGTTAGCTGTTGGTTTTAATCTTGAACCATATTGACGAAAGATTGTCTGCGGCGACCATACTCCACCAGTTGAACGTTTTCTATGAACTATAACTTCATTTACTCCGGATGTGTAAGCATCAAACCCTTGCCATACTCCATGAATGAAATTTTGTCCATCTAATCCAGAGACTTGACTGTAACGATGTTCATGTATTGCTGTTGAATGATTTGAAATCTCAGTTGCTCCACCATACCAAACGTTGCCCGGGTTGTTATAGGTTTGTGCATAAACAGAATTGTCATTATCGTAAGTTAAAAGGAAATCTCCATTGCTTAGAAGGGTTAAACTTGGACGTTGGGTTGTATTGTTTGTATTCGGAACTGCATCAAGATTCGACCAGCTCTGACCGTAGTTTGTTGAATAAGTAAATCTCAATCCATTGCTTTGCCTGTAAACAACTAAGCTCTTGCCACTTGTGTTTGAAACTATTGAGGGCACCGGACCTTCAATTAGTGAAGATATATTTGTTGACTGCGGTAATGCTTGCGAAGTTGACCAGGTTGAGCCATTATCTGTACTTCTTGAAAATACGACATCGTAATTACTTCCGTTCGGCTGCTGCCAAACTGAAATTATTGTGTTACCAATTTTTGTAATAGCCGGATATTTGCACCCTTCGCCGGTGCTTAACCGTCTTGTTAAAATCCAATCACTTCCGTTATTGTTCGACTTACGGTAAAATATTTGTCCACCGGAGGAAAAGACTAAATGAAAACCACTACCAATTTCACCGACTAGTGTTCGCTGGTTGTTTAATGCGGTTGCATTTACGTCAATTGATTTGTTATAATTTGCTAATTGCGTGGCTCTATCAAACGCAAATAGCTTCCCTTCTCCTGGACCTAAACTCACTGTGAAAGTAGTTCTATTATTTGTTGCATCAAATGTCCCTGAAAAAAATTGATTGGTCTTTTTATCAATTATTGCCTGATATCCATTTAAAACAATATTTATAGACTGAGGTGAAGGGACACCTCCATCCACATTATTGCAAACCCTGTTAACAACCATAAAATAGTTAGTTGAATCTGTACCTTCATCTACTCTCTTGAAAATTCCTATCTCAATCTTATCCCCAGTTACACTATAAATGCCTACACTATTTCCCGAAGGAATTGAAGTATTTGGAAATGCATCATAAACTTTTAATTTTCTTATGACTGAACCAATTGGCTGTAACTCTGCATAGACACTAGCAAGATTGCTGAAAGCTGGGAAACCGTCTGGATCTGGATGTAAATAGGTAAAAGGATCCCTAAAAACATCAACTAAACCATTATAATAATCATTACCACAGCTTGATATGTCAACGCCACCCGTTAACATATCTTCTTTTGACGCTGAAAGCCCCTGTGTAATTTCAGGAGTACTCCCATATACAAAGGAAGTAATCCCTCTTGCACCTCTCGATAAGGCAAGATATGCTTGTACTCTTAATTCATTTATATTAGGGCGGCGCCTATTTCCATCCGGACAGAGTTCAGTCGTATAACTTTGCGTTTGAATAACTGCATGCCATTCTATAGTTGTGTTTTTAAATGCATTCATACAATCATTATATGATATCAAAAGCTTATTTAATTGCTGCTGCTGATATGTGTAAGAAGGCGGTGTGCTTTGAAAAAAGACATAATGATCCGCTTGGTAAATTCCTAATTTAGGAAATCGTTGAGCAAACTGAGGAAGTGTTATGCTATCAGGAAAAAGTACATGTTCGCCCAATCCCCAATGTACAATATAAGATTTGTGATTAGGGTCTATTTCCTTAATTTTATCAATAATATATCCAATAGCAGGCCAGCGCAAAGTATCTGCATTACCGTAACCTCCCCACATATCCCACTCGTGCACGATGAAATATGAGTGGAAACCTGCACGGCTACCAAACCTTTGGAATATCCCATTGATTTTTTGATCTGCTCTTTGCTTCCAATATGCTGTCAAAGGATTTGGAGCTGATCCTATCCAATATCTTAAGCTTGTATCCGCCTGCCCACCATAACTAAATGAACTGCGGTGAATATCCATTTTATAACTGAAAGGTTCTATTTGAGTCATAACAGTATCTTCTACCCAAACGGGAATGTGAGCAACAAGGTAATTACCATTTACATCCTGCCAGTTATCTCTTTCTTTGCCCCATTCAAAAGAAGTCAAATCCCTAGTATATGGAGGTCTATCTCTATCATGCCATATACCCCATAAACCAAGCGGGAAATAAGATGATGTATCCTGTTGAACCTGGGCTGTAAGAATGCCCGTGTATATAAACATTAACAATACAAAGTACTGCAGCTTTTTCATGATGATTCCCTTTCTTTTTAAGTTTTTTTTTAAGACGATTTTACCTAAGCAAGACCATCTTTTTTGTAATATTGAAATTGTCTGTGGTAAGTTTATAGAAATAAATTCCGCTTGGAAGATTTTCCGCTTCCCAGTTTATCTGATGTTTCCCTGCCTCTAATTCTTTATTTATCATTTCTTTAACTTCTTCTCCTAAAATGTTAAATATCTTAAGGATAACGTGCTTTCTGATTGGTAGAGAAAATTCAATTGTTGTAGATGGATTAAATGGATTCGGATAGTTTTGGTGCATCTGAATTTTAGCAGCGTAATAAAAATTATAATATTCAACACTTGTGACAATGCCGAGAGTATCAACCTTTGCAGCGTATACTGTTGCAGTACCTTCGCCAACTAAGGCATTCCATACTACAATTGCATTACCCTTCCCATCAGTTATAGATTTAGGAGCATAACCCAGCCCCGGTATATCAGCAATTACTACTCCGTTAGAACCCCATTTTACATTACCATTGCCATCTATGTATTGAGCATACAGATCATATTCATCTGTCCAAAAGCTCCAGATGCCCATTATCCCATTTGCGGTTTGATTAGGATAAACAACTCTATTATTAGAAAACCTAACACCTTCAGGCTGCCATAGTTTATTACCTGAAGAATCTACATGCTGTATTAAATTACCCCTGCCAATAAACGCGCCACCGTTGTTATCACTGGTAATCCTGGGTTGATGTTTCGTTTCTCCAATTAGAATACCTGGTAGATTCCATAGGAACTCACCACTTGAATTAATCCTTTGTATGTACATTCTAGCAGGTTCTTCAATAATACCTGACCAGCTTGACCAAAATACTATCGCCCCACCAGATAAGTCAGATGATATCCCAATACCCCCAGAAACTTTTTCATATGGACTACTGAGCCTTATTCCGTCATTAACCCACAATATTGCGCCTGAACTATCAATATGCTGGGTGTAAACAGTATCTTCTTCAGCCCATACAACTATAGCTCCGCCATTTCCATCATATGTAACATCAACATCGCTGTTATCTATATTGCCAGGTCTATTTGTAACTTGTACTCCAATATCTCCCCATATCCTGTTTCCCATACTATCTAACCGCTGTACAAAGGCATTTTTTACTGAACTCCATCCAAGTATCACTCCTCCTCTTTTATCACTTGACAGGCTGATAAATAGCCCTCCTTGTTCAGAAGCTTTTATACCATTAGTTGTCCAAAACTCTCTTCCATCTTTTCCTATTCGTTGTACATAAAGATAAAGATTATCTCCCCTTGCGTCTTCCCATGCTATGAAAGCACCACCCCTTTCATCAGATATAATTTGTGGGTATTGCGGGCTCCCAACAGCAGTTATTGGTATACCGTTTCGCTGCCACAACATTACACCATCCCGGCTAATGTGTTGTGCATAAATATCAAGGTTGCGATTACGTGCATCATGCCAGCATACATAAGCACCACCGCTGTCATCTCCGGCTATCACCGGCAGTAAAAAAGTATTTTTATTTGCGCTTGTATCGCAAACTGGCACACCGTTTGTTTGCCATTGTGCGGTAATGGTATTTGTTAGAATTAAAATAGACAGTAATATTATTTTTTTCATAAATACTTCTCTGTTTTTTTAATTAAACCGATCTTATCTAAGCAAGACCATCTTTCTTGTAATATTAAAATTGTCTGTTATTAGTCTGTAGAAATAAATTCCGCTTGGAAGATTTTTCGCTTCCCAGTTTATTAAATGTTCTCCTGCTTCTAATTCTCCATTTACTAATACTTCAATTTCTTCTCCCAGTATATTGAAGATTTTAAGAATACCGCGGCTTCTAACTGGTAAAGAAAATTCAATTGTTGTTGATGGATTAAATGGATTCGGATAGTTTTGTTGAAGTACAAATGTGTATGGCATGTTGGGTTCTTCGTCAATGAACGTCACGCCGCCATTGGACGTGAAGAGAATTGTGCCGCTGTCGCCTACCGCATAGCCGATCGTATCATTTCGGAATGCCATTGCACGTAGC
>JAHJVF010000374.1 GCA_018828505.1 Bacteroidota bacterium
ATGTAGAATTAAAAACCGCCTACTTAAAAGAATTTGAAGGAGGAATATTTGGATTCGGCGGCGGCGGTGGACTTACATTAGGGCGAATAAGAATCGGAGGTTTCGGAATGGGAGGAGATAGGGAGTCTCAATCGAAAAGACCTTTCCGGGGATTGACTTCACCAACGGATGATCATTTCAATACAATAACTAAACTTAGTTACAGCTACGGATTGGGATATATTGGTTATGAATTTTTACGATTAGGGGATTTTAGATTTGCAGTCGATATCGGTTTAGGAGGTGGAACTATTGAACTAAAAAATATTGACAGGGCCAGCAGTCAAAGTATTATCACTTGGGAACACAGTCTCGGTAGTCATCTTTATTTAATTGCATATTCCAGAGTTCTAAGCATGAATTTTTTCTACTATCAGCCTTCTCTGGTTATTGAATATATTTATGGCGGATTCACAAAATTTTTTATTGCCGGAGATTATTCGGGAATCGTGAATGGTAAATGGAAACAAGACGGCGAATTTGAATTAATGAATGTTCCGAAGATGAAATTCAATGGATTCTCAATCCGTGCAGGTGTTTATCTCGGTATATTTTTATAGGAATATAGCTTATTTTAAGTCATGAACTTTGAGGAAAACAAATTAAATTACAGAGTATTTGAGGTCGTTTCATCATATCTTAAAAAGCATGGAGCAAAGAAAATTTCTGTTTTTGGTTCGTACATTAAGGGGAAGCAGAATGATGAGAGCGATTTGGACCTATTAGTTGAATTTTCAGAAAGAAAATCCTTGCTTGAACTAATCAGAATCGAGAGAGAACTTTCTGATAAATTAAATTTAAAAGTTGACTTGTTGACTGAAAAATCCATTAGTCCTTACATTTTCCAATCTATCAAGGATGAGTTAGTTGTAATTGGCTGATGACACAATCGGACTCAAATTATCTTAAGCATAAGTTAATTTAAAGCGAAAAAAATAATCTATAATTGAAAGTAATAATATGAAACTCAGATATTTACTTATTTTAATTTCTCTTCCTTTCTTACTCGCGTTATATCCAAAAGATAGTGGAGACAAAACCAAAGTAATCCAAAACGGAGATATGCTATATGCATCAAACATCATTACAATAAAATTTAAAGATGGTTTTGAAAATAAGGCAAGCCAGATCGGGAAATTACTGTCGATAAGTAACTTGATCGAGCTTTCTAATATTGAGAAGATCGAACAAGTTTTTTCTTCTGAAAAAAATAGACTTGAGAAATCAAGTGCCGGATTGGATAGAATTTATCGAATCTATTATACAACAGATATCGATCCTCTCTTTCTGTCACAAAAACTAAAACATCTTCCCGAAATTGAATACGCTGAACCCCATTTTGTTTATAAAGTAGATTACACACCGAACGATTCACTATATTTAAGTCAGTATGCACTTAACAAAGTGAGTGCATCAACTGCCTGGGACATTTCAAAAGGGGATTCCTCCGTAGTAATTGGAATTATTGATACTGGAGTTTATTGGACTCATCCCGACCTTTCACCAAACATTTGGATTAACAAAAACGAAATCCCCGGGAATGGTATAGACGATGACGGTAATGGTTATGTGGATGATATCCGCGGCTGGGATTTTGGCGGATTGAACGGAAATCCCGATAATAATCCTGCAGAGGATAATGCATATCATGGGACTCATGTTGCAGGCATTGCCTCTGCTGCAACTGACAATGGAATTGGAATTGCCGGACTTGGATTCAAATGCAAAATCATGGCAGTTAAAACTACACGCGACGATCAAAAAGATCCTGTCTCAGGTTCGCCATACATTTGGTATGGTTACGATGGAATTGTATATGCGGCAAACAATGGTGCCCAAGTAATTAATTGTAGTTGGGGCGGATCGGGTTATTCATCAATGGCTCAGGATGTAATTAATTATGCTAATTCAAAGGGAAGTTTAGTTGTTGCCGCAGCAGGGAACTCAGGTTCTTCAGTCGAGCATTATCCGTCAAGCTATAATTATGTTTTATCAGTCGCTTCAACCGGATCGAATGATGTAAAATCGGGTTTCTCAAATTATGGATACGGTGTCGATGTATGTGCCCCCGGTAATTCAATCCTAAGTACTTGGAGGACGGACACATACTCCTACATCAGCGGAACTTCAATGTCTTCTCCGCTTGCTGCGGGACTAGCGGGATTAGTAAAAGCAAAATACCCCTCATACACTGCAGAACAGATCGGTGAAAAAATTCGTGTCACTTGCGATGATATTTATTCTTTGAATACATCCTTTAATTATCAACTCGGTAGAGGACGAATTAACGCCTGGCGTGCATTGCAAGATTCGATCAACAAATCTGTACGAATGCTGACTTACACAATTAACGACGCATCACCGCTTGGTAATGGTAACGGAATTCTTGAGCCGAATGAATCCGCTCAATTGAAAGTTAATTTCAAAAATATTTTATCTGCCACTTCAAATTTATCGATTACACTCTCTTCACTTACGAGCGGAATTTCGGTTACAAACGGCTCGTTTACTGTCGGGGGAAAATCGACTGGGGAATTATTCAATAATAATTCGTCCCCTTATTTAATCCAAGCATCTAATACGATCGGATCTGATTTGAATGTTCGATTGCTTCTAACATTTTCTGATGGAACTTACTCCGATTTTCAAGTAATCAATTTCATAGCTAACCCAACTTATGCTCTATCGAATAATAACAATATCAATGTAACGATTGGAAGCCGTGGGAATCTTGCTTTCAATAATTATCCTACTAATACTCAAGGTGAAGGGTTAAAATACAAAACAAGCAGCAACTTGCTCTTTGAAGGTGCTTTAATAATTGGAACAGGTCCAACAAAAATTTCGGACAGAGCTCGATTAAATAACGAGGTTCAAAACAACGATTTCTCAATGATCACACCGATAAAAGTATTTCAACCCGGAGCAAAGGCGGATCTACAGACTACTTCCATCTTTAACGACGATGGCGCCGGTACAAATAAAATCGGTATAAAAACAATTTTACATTCGTACTCATTTGTGAATTCACCAAATGAAGATTTTATCTTACTTCATTACAATTTTATTAATACAACGACATCACAAATAACAAACTTTCATGCTGGACTGTACTTCGATTGGGATTTGATTGCAGCAACTGGTGCTGATGACGTTGCTCGCTGGGATAATGAAACGAAAATGGGTTATGTATATAATCAACCCCAGACACCACATTATTACGTTGGTGCCGGACTTGTATCACATACAAACTTTCATTACAGAGCGATCCTAAATGCCGGCGGTGATGGCGGCTGGGGAGTGTACGATGGTTTTATCGATGCAGAAAAATGGGCATCAATAAGCGGTGGTGTTGTTAAAACAGATGCCGGCGCTGGTGACGTTTCTAATGTTGTTGCAGGTGGACCTTACTCGATTAATCCCGGAGATACACTCGGAATCGTTTTCGCAGTGGTTGCGGGAGAGAATTTAACCGACCTAAAACAGCATATGCAATCGGCAAAAACAAAATGGAATCAGATTTTGACAAGCGTTAATGATCAAGAAATTGTTGCACACAAATTTAAGCTTTATCAGAATTATCCCAACCCATTCAACCCGACAACAAGAATTAAATTCTCAATTTCTCGAACCCCCCTTAATCCCCCCTCCCGACAAATCGGGACAGGTTTTATTCAAAGGGGGGAAATAGGGGGGTTTACAACTTTGAAAGTATTCGATTTACTTGGCAGAGAAGTAGCAACACTCGTCAACGAACCAAAGCAAGCC
>JAHJVF010000375.1 GCA_018828505.1 Bacteroidota bacterium
AACAGCTTTCCACAGGGAGCTCGATTCAAATTGAAAACACCGAGCAATCAGAACGTATCAACATCAAAATTACCGCTGTGGATGTTAATTCTTCAGCAAAAGATTTTTCTTCTTTATTTATTGAGAAAGAGAATGTTAAATTTGCAACAGCGAAAAGATTAATCGAACAAAACCGAGGAGCGTTTACCTCTGCTGTCGAAGCAAATAATGAAATTGTTCTCAGCATTACGATCCCTAAAAGAGCGAGGGGGCTCAAAACATTTACATCGAATTAATTCTTATTTACATCTAAGAAAATTTCATGGCAAAAATACTGCTCGTTGAAGATGACCCTTTTAATATCGAGTTGTTTGAGTTAGTTCTCAAACGGATCGGTAATTTTGAGGTAGTTTCCAATGATAACGCACAGAAGATTTTTAAAATTCTTGAGAATCAAAAGATTGATCTAATTATTATGGACGTAAGTCTTGAAAACACTTACATTGATGATAAAAAAGTTGATGGAAAAGAGCTTTCCAAAATTATAAAACAAAATAAGTCCTTGAAAGATATCCCTATCATAATTGTAACCGCTTATGCAACTAAAGAAGATATTCAAAAAATTATTAGAGATAGTTTAGCCGATGCTTGCGTTACAAAACCGATAACAAGCTATCCTGAATTCATTTCGTTAATTAAACGTCATATAAAATGACAAATCAAAAAAGAAAAATACTTATTGTCGAAGACGAAGAACACGCTCGATATTTATTAGAGAGACTTTTAGCCGTCAATAATTTCGATGTGCAAACTGCCGAAGATGGTCAAGCGGCGCTTAAGCTCTTAAATGATTTTTCACCCCAAATAATTCTTGCCGATTGGAGTATGCCAAATATGGATGGGGCTAAATTATGTGAGAAAATTAAATCGAACCCGGAGTATCGTCAGATATATTTCATTCTGTTAACTGCAAAATCGGCGCTGCATGATAAAGTAACGGGACTTGATACAGGCGCAGATGATTATGTAACTAAACCTGTCGAAAATGATGAGCTTCTTGCAAGAATAAGAAGCGGACTTCGTATCTATGATCTTCAATTGGAGTTGAAAAAATCGGAACACGACAGAGCTTTGCTTGAAATGGCTGCAACCCTTGGACATCAAATGAATAATCCATTGAGTGCATTCACTATGGCGATGGCTTCCATGAAAAAAAATATTGCTCAAAAAAATCTCGATGATATAAAAGACGATCTCGATTTGATGAATAACGCCATAAAAAGAATGCAGGAAATTACCGGTAAACTTTCTATGCTGAAAGACCCTTCTCTAACAACTTACCTCGGCAATACGAAAATGCTGAAATTGTAATACGTTTCATTTTTCTCAATTTCTAAAGATCCCATCCCGACGTGTCGGGATGGAATCTTATTCCCGTAAATAACATCAGCTTCCAATCAAATAAATTTCTTTTTGCGGCTGAGATAAAAATTCCACTCCATCCTCTTTCACAAATACCATTTCTTCGATTGTTGCGATACCGTGATCTTTAATTGTCAGGCGCGGCTCAATCGTATAGACTTGTCCCTTCTCGATTGGAATGAATGGAATATTTCCATATCGCTCCCATCGAGGTGCAAGTAATCCACCGCCGTCGTGTGCTTTTCTTCCGATTTGATGTCCGAGTCCGTGTGGATATTCTTCATAACCATTAACAACAATGTAGTTTCGTGCGATATCATCGATCTCGCATCCTTGTTTTCCCGGACGGATTGCATCGGCAGATTTTTGAATTGCATCGACTATCACTTGAAATCCGCGTTTTACTTCCGGCGGAGCTTCGGTTTCGCCTTCTTTCAAAATGTACCAGGTTCTCTGCAGATCAGAACAATATTCGTTGTATTTCACTCCGAAGTCGATATTTAAAACATGTCCCGGCTGAACGAGTCTATCGGTTGGTCCAGCGTGTGCGCCGGCTGTATCCGGTCCGGTAAATACTGCGGGACAGTGTTCAACTTCCCATGCTGTCTCGAGATTTAATTTTTTAACCTCATCTAACAAGAAATCAGCGACCTGTTTTTCCGAAACACCTGGTTTGATGAAACCGGATACTTTACTGAATAAATTAAGAGTGATTTTTATTGCTTCTTTCATCAGTTCAAGTTCCGATTGTGATTTGCGTCCGCGAAGTGAGGCAACTATCTCTTCGGATGAAATTAATCGGTCCAAATATGGCGTTCCTTTTAGATGCTCAGCCAACTGCAAGTACATTCCGTGTGAAAGTCCATCAGCGAGATTATTATCAAGTGAATAATTGACCGCAATTTTGTTCGGATTAATTTTATTCAAAGTCTTTTGCAAATCTTCTCTGATACCTTTGACATATCCAATGAGCTCTTTATAAGTCCCTTTGGATTGTAAATTGGCAACATCGAGACTGCCGAGTATTGCGATTGTATCACCCTGTTTTGTGATGATATACGCGGTCTGCCAGGTGCAGTTCGTTCCGACAATCATATCCATCATCGGGTCTTTCATGTTTCCCGATTCACGGACAAATGTCATCCACATATCGATGTTTTTTTCTTTTAGAATTTCAACTGCTTGTTGAATTTTTTCTATTATTAAGTCAGACATATTTTTTCCTTTAGATTTTAGATGTTTTATCAGTGTAATCTGTGGCAGAGTTTATAGCCACCAATTGTCATTGATTGCTCAATGGCACCTCTAAAAACTGAAAGTGATTTCTTTTTTATCTGCGGTAATCAGCCTGCCCGCCGCACACCTGTGTGCCGAAACGCTTCGGTGTGCAGGCACATACAACGTGTTTACACGCCAAAGTGCTATACATTACAAGAACTTTGTATAGCAACGTTTCAACACGCAGGCGTGCTATGGCAGGCGGGCGAAATCAGCCTGCCCGTCATCTTGAGCGGAAAGAGGCAGGCGGGCGGGAAATATTCTCCCGCAGATTACGTCCCGAAGTTTCGGGATTCGCAGAATAGGTTTTTAGAGATACCCTCAAATTAATTTAAATCATTCCACTTCCCAATCCAACCGCAATAGCAGACAGCATTATCGAGACAATTATCTGAATTGCTTTCATAGTAACTTTTTTAACTAATTTATTTCCGATAAATGCACCGAGAAAAGCTGAAAGCGTTGCCGCGATCAGCAGATTTAAATTACTGCTCAATCCTTCCGAACTGAAATGTGAAGCATAAATCGAAAGTCTTGAAACATCTACCAGACAAGCGATCACCACTCCTGTTGCAATGAAGCTTTCCTTTGTGAGTCCGCAACGAACCAAAAAAGCACTCCGTAAAGCTCCTTGATGACCTGAAAGTCCACCGAAAAATCCGCTGAGCAATCCGCCCAACGGGAGATATTTTTTTTCAACTGAGAATTTTTCAAGTGCCGGAACAATTTCAAAAAGTGCGAAGACGATCATTAAAACAGCTATTATAAATTTAACGGGAGTTACTACGAGCAGTTTACCGAGAAATTCATATTGGAACAGCGGATCAATTCCTGAAAGCCAGACAAGAATCTGCGCCCCGACTAGAGCTGTTATAATTGCCGGCAGTCCGAATCGTAGTACAACACTTTTATTCGCATGTTTTCCCAATAAATACAATTTGAAAAGATTGTTAAGAAAATGAACTATTGCTGTCATCGCTACTGCAATATCGATAGGAAAGAAAATCGCAAATACCGGCATAAGTAACGTGCCGAGTCCAAACCCGGAAAAAAGCGTTAGTCCGGAAGTTAGAAGAGCAGCTAAGCAAATTATTATGTATTCCATAGGAGTTGAGAAGTGTTTTTATTAATACTCATTCAATTAGTTTAGAATAGAACATCTCAAACTCTTCTTTTATCTCATCCCGAATTTTTCTAAATACTTCAAGAACTGCTTCTTCGGTTCCTGTTGCTTCAGCAGGGTCATCAAACCCGATATGTAATTGGTGTTTAACTTTTCCATAAAAAACAGGGCATGTTTCTTTTGCATTGTCACATACAGTAATGACATAATCAAAATCTCTATCGATAAACGAATCGACACTTTTCGGGTAATGGTGACTAATATCAAATCCGATCTCTTTCATCACCTGGATTGCCTTACGGCTGACTCTCTCTGCGGGAAATGTTCCTGCAGAAAAGACATCTAAATTTTTGTCAAACGATTTCAAAAATCCTTCAGCCATCTGACTGCGGCAGGAATTTCCAGTACAGAGAATTAAAATACTTTTAGTCAAGAATGAGCCTGCTCAAAAAAGGTCATGAATGATAAAAAATGTTTTGATATTCGCTTATTAATACATTTCATATTTTTCTAATTTAACTTTCACAAAGTGATGACTCTGTCATTTGATTCGGCTCATGAATAAATCCTTCTAAGTGTTTGCAGACGGAGTTACCAAGTGCGGTCAGATTATATCCTCCTTCAAGAACTGATACGATTGGTATTCCAATTTCATCTGCTAAACGATTGAGTAATTTTGTCATCTGAAAATAATCGTTTTCAACAAGTTTCATATCGGATAGCGGGTCATCACGGTGTGCATCAAAACCGGCAGATATCATTAATAATTGGGGATTGAAGTCAATTAATCTTTGTAAAATCTTTTCATTAAAAATAGAAAGATAAATCTTCCCACCAGTTCTAGGTGGAAGCGGAAAGTTCATCGTAAATCCTTTTCCTTCACCTATTCCAATCTCACTACTCATCCCTGTTCCGGGATATAGAGGATGCTGGTGCAAACTGATGAACAAAACTTCCGACGAATTATAAAATATTTCCTGAGTTCCATTTCCATGATGAACATCCCAATCAACAATTGCAACACGTTCTAATTTGTGCTTTTCAATTGCATGTTGAGCGCCGATTGCAATGTTGTTAAAAAAACAAAAACCCATAACTCGATTTGACTCTGCATGATGTCCTGGCGGCCGTACAGCACAAAATATTCTTAAAAACTTTTCGTTCATTACCACGTCAACCGCTGTTAAGACTCCACCTGCAGCAAGCAAAGCAACATCGAGACTATGTTTATTTGCATAAGTATCACCGGAATCTAAAACGTGTTTTCCAGCCTGGATGGAATTTTTAACGTAATTAAAATGCTTTTCGGTATGGACCAAACGGATTTCTTCTTGTGAGGCACTTCGTGGTTCGAGAAATTGAATGCGTCTCTTCAAATCTGAATTTGTATTGATCGAATTGATTATTGCAGATAATCTTTCAGGATTCTCTGAATGGTAAAATGGGGGAGCGTGGAGTAAATATTTGTCAGAGTAGATAATTCCAATCATGATAATTTTAGAGATTCCATCCCGGCTGGTCGGGATGGAATCTCCTCATCTAAAATTTTATTTGCTTCTTCTCTTACCTTTTGTCGCCTTTTTCTTGGATAGTGAGGTTTTTTTACGAGCTGATCTATCCGTAAGCTTCTTCGCTTTTGATTTAATAGTCGTTTTGGGTGCTTTTTTCTTAGCAGTCGGTTTTAATTTCTTTTCCGACTTAGCTTTTTGGACTTTTACTTTTTTTACGGCTTTTGGTTTGAGGGTTTTCTTCTTTGCAGCTTTTTTCTTTTCAGCTTTCTTTGTCGTTACTTTTTTTACTTTACGAACTTTATCCGTCAACTGACGGACTTTATGAACTTTCTTATCCTTCTTCCCGGCGACTAAATTTAAGGCGCTCCCGGCTTTGAACCATTCGATCTGATTTTTATTGTAGGAATGGTTTAATAAAATTTCATCGGCAGTTCCATCCGAATGATGGGCGATCATCTTAATCTGCTCTCCAGGTGAAAAGTTTTTGAGGTCCACAAAATCGAATCTGTCATCTTCCTGTATATTATCATAGTCTCCTGCATTCGAAAATGTTAAAGCGAGTATTCCTTGTTTTTTCAAATTAGTTTCGTGTATTCTTGCAAATGATTTCACAACTATCGCTTTTGCACCGAGATGACGCGGTTCCATTGCTGCATGTTCACGTGACGAGCCTTCTCCATAATTTTCGTCACCAACCACAACCCAGCCGATATTTGCGGCTTTATAATCTCTTGCTATATCTGAAACTGATTTTGTCTCACCTGTATATAAATTCTTTGTTTTGCCTGCTTCACCGGTGTAGTTATTAATTGCACCGATAAACATATTATTCGAAATATTATCTAAATGGCCCCGATACTTTAACCATAGACCCGCAGGAGAAATATGATCTGTTGTACATTTCCCTTTCGCTTTGATCAGGAGCGGTAAGTTCTTAAAATCCTTTCCATCCCATTTTGTAAATGGACTTAATGCCTGAAGTCGATCACTCTCTGGATTTATAACGACTTTGATAGCCGAACCATCTTTTGCAGGAGCTACATATCCTTCTTCATCGACAACAAAACCATTTCGAGGAAGTTCATCTCCTCTCGGTGGATCTAATTTTACTTCTTCGCCGTTTTCGTTTAATAATGTATCGGTTGCCGGATTGAATGAGAGTTTTCCTGCGATGGCTAAAACAGTTGTAAGTTCCGGACTTGCAACGAATGCAAGAGTCTCGGGATTACCATCGTTACGCTTCGCAAAGTTTCTATTAAAAGATGTAACGATAGTATTTCGTTCTCCTTTTTGAATGTCCACTCTCTTCCACATTCCGATACATGGACCACATGCATTTGCCAGGACAGTTCCACCAAGTTCTGTTAAAGTTTGCAATTGTCCATCACGTTCTATGGTTGCACGGATTTGTTCGGAACCGGGTGTTATTGTGAAATGTGATTTTGTTTTCAATCCTTTCTGCAATGCTTGTTGCGCAATTGAAGCAGAGCGTTCGATATCTTCGTAACTTGAATTCGTACAGCTTCCAATCAATGCGACACTAATTGTATCCGGATAATCTTTTTCGATCACCGCATCTTTCATTTTGGAAATTGGCCAGGCTAAGTCCGGAGTGAATGGGCCATTGAGATGAGGTTCAAGTTCGGATAAATTGATTTCAATTACTTGATCGAAGAACTTTTCGGGTTCAACTTCAACTTCCGGATCTGCTTTAAGATAATTTTCCGATTTCATTGAAAGAGCAAAAGCTAATTCAGAAACTTGATCACGTCCGGTTGCATTCAGATAATCTGCCATTCGGGAATCGAATGGAAAGAGAGAAGTTGTTGCACCGATCTCAGCACCCATATTGCAGATCGTTCCTTTTCCTGTACAGGAGATAGAATTTGTCCCCTCACCAAAATATTCAACGATCGCACCAGTTCCACCTTTTACAGTTAAAATCCCTGCTAATTTTAAGATAACATCTTTTGGAGACGTCCAACCAGAAAGTTCACCGGTTAATTTTACTCCAATTAATTTCGGAAATTTTAATTCCCAAGGAAGTCCAGCCATAACATCAACTGCATCAGCACCGCCGACACCAATCGCGATCATTCCAAGTCCACCGGCATTTGGTGTATGCGAGTCAGTTCCGATCATCATTCCACCGGGAAAAGCATAATTTTCAAGAACGACTTGATGAATTATCCCTGCACCCGGTTTCCAGAAACCGAGTCCATATTTATTAGAAACGCTTGCGAGAAAATCATAAACTTCTTTATTCTCATCAAATGCTCTTAATAGGTCCTCTTTTGCACCAACCTGTGCTAGAATTAGATGATCACAATGTACTGTGGAAGGAACTTTTACTTTTGGAATTCCAACCGACATAAATTGGAGCAGAGCCATCTGAGCAGTTGCGTCCTGCATTGCAACTCGATCAACCGCAAACTCAGCGAAATCTTTACCTCGCTGAAAAGGCATTGAAACTTTTTCCCAAAGATGAGCATAAAGAATTTTTTCAGTATAAGTCATCGGTCTGCCAAGTAATTTCTTGGCGTCATCAACATTTTTAATATGCCTTGAATAGACTTTTGTAATTAAATCAAGATCGAATAACATTTTTTTACTCCTAGTATTATGTTAAAAACCATTGCAATGCTGAATGTGGCTGGCGGAATTCTGTGGGCAGAATCAACTCCGCACTATGTTTTCCGCATCTAGCAATCCAAACTCCGAATTTGAAATATATTGTTTCATTTTCGCAAACACTCCGAAAATTCCACCTGTATGAATGAACATCAGTTTATTAAATTCATTCGCCTGGTAAATGAAGTGGTCTATCATTCCGTAAAATGCTTTACCTGTATAAGCCGGATCGAAAATTATTCCTGTCTCCTGCGATATTTCAGTTAAGAGAGACACTTTTTCATCTGTGATATTTTCATAACCTTCAGTAGAATAACCATCGAGGATTTCGAAATCCTTTGAATTGACTTTAACTCCAAGCTTATATTTTTTCGAACATTTATTTGCAAGATCAACCGCGATCTTTTCAAAGTCGCCGGAAGTTTTTAGAACGTTCACTCCAATAATTTTTGATTTTAAGTTATACAATTTCTTTCCGAGCACAAGACCGGCAAGCGTTCCGCCGGAACCAACAGCAGTAATTATATGACTTGGCTTATTTTTAATTTTTCGAAGTTGTTTTTGAAGTTCATTTACGAATTCTATATAACCCCAAATCCCGACTTCCGATGAACCTCCTTCATGAATGAAATAACTTTTCAATCCTTGCTTGCTTAACTTTTTAATGTCCTTTTCTGCAACTGAATAGATTTGATCGTATTCTTCAGCAGTGACGTATTTGATTTCTGCTCCGAAGAGTTTGCTTAATGCAAGATTACCATCGACTGTTTTTGGTTCACTTCCACGTAAGTATAAGATGCATCTTAATCCAAGTTTTGCTGCAACACAAGCAGTTGCGCGAGCATGATTAGATTGAACACCTCCGCAAGTTAGAAGAACGTCGGCTTTTTTGTTCAGCGCATCGAAAGCAAGGTATTCTAATTTACGGATTTTATTTCCGGACCACTCGGTTCCAGTAAAATCATCCCGCTTGATTAGAATTTCGAATCCTTCATAGAACATTGTATGGATTGGTGTCGGTAAATTAGCGAGTTCAATTTTGTTAGGCAGATTCATTTTTAATGTTTAATAAAATTATTGTGAAAAGTTTTACTGCATAAAAATCTTTGCGTTTTTCAATTTTTCAATCTTAGAATCGCTTCGTTCAAATCCTCTTCCGTATCGATTGAGATTGGATCATAATCAAAGATTTCTACTTTTATCTTAAATCCATTTTCAATCATGCGCAGTTGTTCGAGCTTTTCAATTTTTTCAAGTGGAGTTTGAGGCGATTTAGTCAATTGTAATAAAGCGCCTCGCCGATAAATGTAAATTCCAATGTGACGCAAATATTTTTCTTCGATATTTTTCTCTAGATAAAAGGGAATTGGAGAGCGAGAAAAATAAATGGCAAATCCCTTTTCGTCAATCACTACTTTTGGAAAAGAAGGATTATTAGCATCTTCTAGATTTTTGAAATTCGTCGCAGCGGTTGCAATCTGAATCTCTGAAACCATTAGTAAGGGTTTGATCGACTTATCAATAATATCTCTTTCTATAAATGGTTCATCCCCTTGAATGTTCACAATGATATCATACTCTGGATTCCTCTCAGAAAAATATGCAACTCTGTCCGTGCCACTTTGAAGATTTTGCGGAGTCATTTCAGCATCACCCCCGAAATCTTTAACGACTTTGAAAATTCGTTCATCATCAGTAAGGACCACGAGTCTATCGAGGTAAACTGATTTATTCGCCGATTCGTAAGTGTGTTGGATCATTGGTTTATCACCGATCATTCGAAGCGGCTTGCCGGGTAAGCGGGTTGAAGAATACCTCGCCGGAATTACTCCAACAATTTTTGACATTAAATTACCTTTGGTACTTTAAAAAATTCCTCAGTTACATCAGGTGCGTTTTTTAATGCATCTTCCCGCGAAATGCTTTTCTCAACTTTATCTTCACGGAAAACATTTTCAACAGGGATCGGATGTGAGAGGGGTTCAACATCATTTGTGTCAATCTCGTTAAGCTTATCCATGTAATCAAGAATG
>JAHJVF010000376.1 GCA_018828505.1 Bacteroidota bacterium
AATATTTGAATTTTCTATCTCGTTGTATTAAAAGAATTTAGAGCATTTTTTTCTAATGGCGGTCAGTAGAGATTTTCCTTAATGACAAATTTGGGTTAATTTGATTTGGGTACGTATTGATTATGAAGTGTGCCAGAAAAAATTTTATTATATAAAGAATAAAGTTGGGTACTGACTTATCATTATGGACAAAGCCTTACCAAATAAACACATTAAATCTTTTGTTTCCGAAAAGATATTATTAAGGGCACGTAAAATTACACTTCTTATATGAATGTATTTAATTTAAACAAAAAAATTATTGCTGATTATTCATCTTTTCTTAAGAGCTTTTTAAAAATTAGTGATTCAAGAATTCGTCTGTTTGTAGAATCCGAATTAGAACGTGGTGTTCTTTGGCCTGAATCACTTCTTCAAATTAATCCCTCTTATCAAGCTGGTTCCACAATCGGTGAACTTTGTCAACAACAAGTATTACATGAACGTTGCAAGGAATTTTTTGGTGACATCCCTCTTTACTTGCATCAAGAATTTGCTATTAAGGTAGCTCAAAGAAAAGAGAATTATGCTCTTACAACTGGTACCGGTTCTGGTAAAAGTTTAACTTATTTAATTCCTATTGTTGACAGTACACTTAAAAACAATCCCGATAAAAAAAGCGTCAGAGCAATAATTATATACCCGATGAATGCTCTTATCAACTCACAATTTAAAGCATTAGAAGATTTTAGAGCTGGGAGGGATTTTCCTGTAACTTATGCAAAATATACGGGACAGGAAAAAGAAGAACTTCGGCAAACAATTAGAGATAATCCCCCCATGTAATACTTACAAATTATGTAATGCTCGAGTTAATGCTGGTGCGTCCAAAAGAGAATATTTTTGTAGATTCACTCCTATCAGATATTCAATTCTTAATTTTAGATGAATTACACGTTTATAGGGGAAGACAAGGTTCTGATATATCATATCTTATTAGAAGATTAAAAGAGAGAAGTTGTAAGAAAAATTTGATTTGTATTGGGACTAGCGCAACAATGTCAGTTGATAAAGATAGATCAAAAAAGAAAGAAGTAGTTGCAAATGTCGATTCGAAATTATTTGGTTCTAGCTTTAAGCCCGAAAATGTAATTGATGAGACTTTAGTTAGAAAAACAAAACCATTTAAAGCAAGTAGAGACGATCTCTTGTACGAACTGGAACATCCTCTTGATGAATCAGTTGATTTCGACACTTTCATACAAAGTTCATTGGCAAGTTGGATTGAAGAATTTTTTGGATTAGAAGAGATAGATGGATTTTTAGTTCGACAGAAACCCAAAGAATTATATCTGGGAGTTCTTGAACTTTCCAAGCTTACTGGTAAGGATAAAGTTACCTGTGAATTTACTTTAAAGAAATATTTAAATTTTGGAAGTAAGCTAAATACTAAATACAACAGCACAGTTTTTCCATTTAAAATACATCAGTTTTTTTCTCAAGGTGGAGCAGTTTATGCAACATTAGAATCTGCAGATAAAAAACATCTTACACTTGACGGGCAAGTTTACTTTGAAAAAAACAATGAAAAAAAATATTTATATCCAATTTCTTTTTGCAGAGAATGTGGACAAGAATATTATCTTGTGGACTTTAAGGAAAAAGATAAACAATTCCTTCCCAAATCACCTTTCTACAGGGATGAAGAACAATATAGTAACCAAGGTTATCTATTAGAAGATTCAGATGGAATTTGGGATAGATCATTAGAAGAAAACCTGCCGGAGAATTGGTTTACTGCAAGCGGAAAAAGTTTTGATAAGAATTATAAAGAATATGTGCCTTGTGAGTTTTCTGTCGATTCAATGGGTAAGATTGTTGATGAAAATAATGGTATAAAAGTTTGGTTTCTGAAAGCACCATTTCTTACTTGTCTAAGATGTGGTATTGTTTATACAAAACATATTAAAAATGATTTTAGAAAATTATCCAGGTTAAGCAGTGAAGGCAGAAGCAGTGCTACGACCGTTCTATCAGTATCAATGCTTGATTTTATGTATAAAAACCCTCCAATTTCAGATACAGCTAGAAAGGTTTTCAGCTTCACAGATAATAGGCAAGATGCATCACTTCAATCAGGACATTTTAATGACTTTCTTCAGGTTGCTATTTTACGAGCAGCGATCTTTAACGCTATTTCACAATTTGAATATCTTAACTATACAAATATTTCATCGAGCACCTTTAATCAATTGAATTTACCCTTTAATGATTACTCTGATAAACCGGTTGTAGATGAAGATAAAATAAAAGTAGTTGATAATACTTTAACGGAACTACTTGAATACCGTATTTATGAAGATCTAAGAAGGGGATGGAGAGTAAATCAGCCGAATCTTGAACAGTGTGGGTTACTTAAAATTGAATATGACGGACTTACCAGAATTTGTAATGATGATTCTAAGTGGAATTCATTACAATTGATTAAGGAGAGTCCACCCGAGAGAAGAGAGTTTATTATTAAATCTTTTCTTGATCATATAAGAAGAAATCTTGCGATCGATTCAAATATATTAGATGTGCAGAAACAACAAGTCGTAAGGAAAAAAGTACGTGAACATATCAGTGAAAAATGGGGATTTGATGAAAATGAATTATTGTATGAAAGCTCAAGGTTTGTCGTGCAAAGCAAATCAAAGCTTGATAAAAAAAGAGATCAAAGTCTTTCAGACAGAAGCGGATTAGGAAGATTTTTAGGATCGAATAAAATTTGGGCTAATCAAACAAGTAAATTAACGCGAGATGAATATTATAATTTCTTGGAAGAATTTCTAAAATTACTTGAAGGTTTTGGTTTTATAGTAAGAAAAAAAGACAGCAATCGTGAATATATTCAGTTAAGAAATAGTGCATTGTTATGGAAAAAGGGAGATGGTAAACCACCAGCACCTGATCCAATCCGATCCAGTTATTTTGAAACAAGATATTCTGATTCAATCATTCGCGATACTAATCAATACTTCAAAATCTTTTATACTGAAGTTGCTTCTAAACTTAAACTGTTATTGGCCAAAGAGCATACCGGACAAATAGCCAATTATAAACGAGAAGAGATTGAAAAAAAATTCAGGACGGGAGAGATCTCGACACTCTTTTGTTCGCCTACAATGGAATTAGGAATTGATATTGCTGACTTAAATGTTGTTCACCTCAGAAATATACCACCAAATCCAGCAAACTATGCTCAAAGAAGTGGACGCGCTGGTAGAAGCGGACAACCTTCTTTTGTCGTTTCGTATTCCGGGTTTGGAAATCCTCACGATCAATATTTCTTTAAGCGTCCCGACCTTATGGTTTCTGGAACTGTTGTTCCTCAAAAGTTTGATATTACTAATGAAGAATTAGTCAGAGCACACCTTTACTCAGTGTGGCTTGCTAAAACCGGTGTTGATTTAGGAAATTCAGTTTTAGAAATTCTTGATGTTGCTAATTCAAATCAAAATTATCCGATTCTTGAAAGTAAAAAGTCACAACTTCAATTATCTGAATTGAAGATGAAAGATTGTCTTAAAAGCTTCAAGGAGATTTTATATGATAATTATCAGGAGTTAATTAAAACCCCATGGTTTAGTGATGAATGGCTCGAAAATATTTTGAAAAACTCGCATGAGGATTTTGATAATGCATTTAACAGATGGCGTGAAATGTATAAGGCAGCAATTGCACAACGCAATGAGGCAAGGAACGTTGTTGATAATGCTGCTATAAAAAAATTAGATTCAAAAAAAGTTTTTTCAGCGGAAAGAAGAGAATCCGAAGCAAAGCGACAAATAGAACTGTTATTGAACCAGACGAAGGATTTTTCAGAATCAGATTTTTACCCTTACAGGTATCTCGCAAGCGAAGGGTTTTTACCTGGATATAATTTCCCAAAACTACCGATCAGAGCATTTATTCCAAGCAGATCAGGAGATGGAGAGTTTATTGCGCGTCCAAGATTTTTGGCTATAGGTGAATATGGTCCCCGTAATATCATTTATCACGAAGGGAAGAAATACAGAATTGTTAAAAGTTATTTACCAACCGGTTCTGCAGAAGAGAGATACATATTTGCGAAAATATGTAATCATTGCGGCTATATACACGAAGGTAATGAAGCAAATGCTCCGAGATGTATTAATTGTAATACTGAATTGAATGGACAAACCTCAGAATATTTGCCCAAACTATTTAAGATGAATAATGTTTCTACATATCATGTTGAAAAAATTACAAGTGATGAGGAAGAAAGATTGCGTGAAGGTTATGTTATTTCTACACATTATAAATTTCCACCAGATTCTAAATCTGTTAAAAGAAGTGTTGCAACTGTTATAGGTAAAAGCGGACAATCAGTATTTAATCTCACTCACGTTACATCAACTCAATTATTCAAAATCAATCACGGTTTTAAAAGAACTGATGGAGAAGGATTTACCTTGGATACTTCAAACGGTATCTGGTCTAAAAAAGATGATATGGATACTGCAGAATCTACTGATGAAAAAAGTTCTTCAATTGATAGTAACGTTAAAATATTCGTTGATGACACCAAAAATATATTACTTGTTCAGCCTCTACAAAAGGAATTATTGAATGAAGAAATTCTTACATCGTTTGAAAGTGCTTTTATGCGTGGTATTCAAGAGTATTTTCAAGTTGAAGAAATAGAACTTTCTTCTGAAAGAATAGGTAAAGATCATAACCGTAGAATTCTTATTTATGAAGTTTCAGAGGGTGGGTTGGGGATATTGAACAGACTGGTTGAAGAACCAAATGTTGTTTCCGGGATTGCACAAACTGCATTAGACATTATCCATTATTCTTTTGATAAAGCGGGTAATTTAAATGATACAAAAGAAGATTGTGTGCAAGCTTGTTATGAGTGTTTGTTATCTTATTCAAATCAGAGGGATCATAAAATTCTTGATAGACACATAGTAGCGAAGATGCTTCCTGATATTATTGAGGGCGTTACTCTAAAAGGTTCAGCCTCAAGAGATTATGAGCAGCATTATCTTTATTTAAAGAGCATTACTGATACAAGAAGTGATCTTGAAAGAAAATTCTTATCCCATCTTTATAAAACAAAACGAAAACTTCCTGATTTTGCACAAAAAGAATTAAATGATTATTACACCATCCCGGATTTTTATTACAATGATGGCAAGATTTGCATTTACTGTGATGGCTCAGTTCACGATGCTGCAGACCAAAAAGCTAAAGATGAAAAAATACGCAATGATATTAAACAATTAGGTTATCGCGTAATTGTAATTTACTATATGGACGATATTGAGGAACAAATTTCAAAATACCCTGGAGTATTTGGAGTAGGAAATGCCAGATAAGTTTAATGTCGGTTCTATTGTAAAAGCAAGAAACCGTGAATGGATTATTCTTCCTTCACCTGATTCTGATACTGTATTACTACGCCCACTCGGCGGAAGTGAAAAAGAAATCAGTGGAATTTATTTACCACTAAATCTAGAAAAATTAGAACCAGCTTCTTTCCCAAAACCTAGCCCCGATAAAGTCGGTGATTTAATTTCTACAAGACTTCTGCGGGATGCTGCAATGCTAACTTTCAGAAGCGGTGCTGGTCCGTTTCGTTCTCTTGGAAAACTTTCGGTACGCCCAAGACCGTATCAGTTTGTTCCACTTTTAATGGCACTAAGACAGGAAGTCGTAAGACTGCTAATTGCTGATGACGTTGGTGTTGGTAAAACAATTGAAGCTCTTATGATTGCAAGGGAATTATACGACAGAGGTGAAATAAAAAATATTGGTGTTGTTTGTCCTCCTCATCTATGCGACCAGTGGCAAAAAGAACTTTCATTAAAATTTAATATCAATGCTGTTGTTATAAGATCTAATACAATTTCCCAGCTTGAAAGAGCGTATTCAGATAATTCAGTTAGCGTATTTAATTATTATAACTTTTTCATTACAAGCATTGATTATATAAAATCTGATAAACGAAAAGATACTTTTCTATTAAATCTACCAGATCTTATAATCGTTGATGAAGCTCATACCTGCACCAAGCCAATTGACAATGATAAAACCCAGCAACAAAGATGGCAACTAGTATCAGATATAGCTTCGACTGAAAAACAGAATATGATATTGCTTACCGCAACTCCACACAGCGGAAAAGAAGAAGCGTTTCTTTCTTTGATTGGACATCTTAAAAGCGATTTCACCAAGTATAACGTTTCTTCTATCAGTGCAGAAGAAAGAATTGAATTAGCAAAATATTTTATTCAGAGAAAAAGAGGAGATGTTGAAAAATGGGTCGGCGTTGATACTCCTTTCCCTAAAAGAATTTCCAATGAAGAATCATACAGACTTTCTCCGGAATACGCTGAGCTATTCAGCGATGTTTACAAATTTCTGTTGGGTTTGTTAATTGATAAAGATAAACTTGCTGCACACAAACAAAGGGTCCGTTATTGGGCAGCATTAGGTCT
This sequence comes from Bacteroidota bacterium, assembly GCA_018828505.1. Classification (GTDB taxonomy): domain Bacteria; phylum Bacteroidota; class Ignavibacteria; order Ch128b; family Ch128b; genus JAHJVF01. The sequence continues at coordinate 6,492 of JAHJVF010000376.1, forward strand.
TCTTAGGTCTGTTATGAGCAGTCCTGATTCTGGAGTTAATTCTTTGATGAATCGTATTACAAAACTCAAAGATGCTTCCACAATACAAGAAGAATTTGACGATACCCTTTATCGCGATTTGGTTATTGACCCAATCGAAAGAGAGACCTCAAATGATCTTGAACCTTCAACGGTTGTGCAAGAAGCTGAGGAAGAATTCTCAGACTATGAGAGACGTAAATTAAAAGAGTTTGCATTAAGATTAGAGAAGCTAAGTGGCGATAAAGATGAAAAGCTTAAGAAACTTATGTCACTTCTGAAAAAATTTATAGCAGAAGGTTATAGACCAATTGTATTTTGCCGCTTCATAGCAACATCTGACTATGTTGCTGCTCAGTTAAAAAGTTCGTTCCCTGGTCATCAAATACTTTCTATTACAAGCGAATTAAGTGAAGAGGAAAGAGAAGAAAAAATTAACTGGCTTGGAGAGTTTGATAAAAGAATCTTAGTTGCAACTGATTGTCTATCTGAAGGTGTAAACTTACAAGATCATTTCGATGCCGTTATTCATTATGATCTTCCTTGGAATCCAAACAGGCTTGAACAACGTGAAGGTCGTGTAGATAGATTTGGACAAAAAAAGAAAGAAGTAAAAACCTTTCTGTTATACGGAGAAGATAATCCTATTGACGGTGCTGTTTTAAATGTACTTATACGAAAAGCTGTTAAAATTCATAAGACGCTTGGAATAACTGTTCCAGTCCCAATGAATAGTGAAACTGTAATTCAATCGGTCATCAATTCTCTTTTTATGAAAGAGGATCAAAAAATTCAATTCTCTTTAGACTTTGGTCCGGAATTCCATCTTGAGCAATTCCATTCTGATTGGGATAGAAATGCTGAGAGAGAAAAAGAAAGTCGTAGCAGATTTGCACAGCACAGCATAAAACCCGAAGAGGTTTCAAAAGAGTTAGAAGAAACTGATGTTATATTGGGTAATCCAGAAACTGTAAAAGAATTTATTATAACAGCAACTCAAAGACTTGGGGGTTCTGTTTCGATTCGTAATAATGGCCTTACACTCAACCCTAATGGTTTTCCTGCTTTACTCAGAGAGAGAATAAAGCTTGATAATAAAATTGATATCGCATTTGATTTCCCGATTCCTGAAAAGCATATAGAAGTAGGAAGAAATCACCCAATCACTTCATCTCTTGCAGAATATATTTTAGAATCTTCTTTTGAAGAAGAAAACAATACCCATATTTATAGATGCAGTGTAATCAGAACAGATAAAGTTGAGAAAATTACTTCTCTTTATATGCTGCGGGTTCGTTATCTGATCGAATCATCTAAATCCCAAACAGCTTTGCTTGCAGAGGAGCTTGTTGCTTTTGGTTTTGGTGGTGATATAAATAATCCAAACATTATTTCAGATACAGAAGCAAATAATCTTCTTAAAGAAATAAAAGCCTCTGAAAACATTGACACCGATTACTCTAAAGAACTTATAAACGATGCTTTAACATCGTACGAGAAATTAGACAAACACCTTAAAGTTATTATTGATTCAAGAAGAGAAAAATTACATACTGCTCACACACGCTTAAGAAAAATTACAAAAGAAAGTAAGGCAGAAGTTAACCCGCAATTCCCGGTTGATGTACTTGGAATTATTGTACTTGTTCCAACTCCGAAGGGAATCAATTTATAAAATCTTTTTACACTAGGAATATGAAAACAGAACCATCAGACATAATTAAAAAATTTGCGAGCACTAAGGATTATTTCTCACTCGATCAATTGAGAGAACATCTTAACTCGCTCATGTTAGATTATTCGGATATAGCAATTAAAAAATATTTGAAAAATATTAGCGATCAGAAAATTATCTTCTCTGCCGGACGCGGTTACTATTCAACTATACCCAAAGTTCTTGAATTGAGTGATGAGAACCTCCAGTCCTTGATTGAAGTAATAATACAAAAGTATCCATTTGTTAAATTTTCTGTATGGAGCACAAAAACCATCAGCTTTGCATTCCACCATCTACAGAATAGATTCTATACATTCATATTAGCAGAAAAGGATGCTTTGATTTTTCTGAGGGATTTTCTAGTTGAAAAAAAATATGACGTATATCTGAACCCATCACCGGATGAACTTGACAAAAATGTCTTGTTGAAAGACGGTTCCATCATTCTCAGACCATCAGTTACCCGAAGTAAAGCGATAAGTAATATTGCGTCAATCGAGCAAATTTTAATTGATTTTTATGTAGAAAAAGACAGACTCAAACTGATTGATGAATCAGAGTATAAAAGAGTATTCTCATACATCATAAGTAATTTTAGAATTAGCATAAGCAGTCTTCTAACCTATGCCGAAAGACGCAAAATTCATGCAGAAATGAAACTTTTTATAGAAAAATATACTAATGCCACTTTTGGTTAAATAGTGGCAAAGATATAATTATGATAAATACTGAGTGTTTTAATAAGGAATGGATTGACAGTATAAGGAAAGATTTTCCTTTGGTTGATCCTATCATTCTAGAAAAAACAATTTATGCTTTCCAATTACTTTCTCTTTTAGTGGAAGAAGGAATTGAATTTGTATTTAAAGGGGGAACTTCACTGTTGCTGCTTCTGCCGGAACCAAAACGGCTCTCAATAGATATTGATATTCTAACAAGTCTACAAAAAAATGACTTAGAAACTAAGCTGAACTCTATTGCTAAAAATCCATCATTTACTGAATTGGTTGAAGACCCACGGAGCGAATCAAAAGTCCCTAAAAAGCACTATAAACTTTTTTTCAATTCAGTTATTAATACTAAGATGAAGTCTTATGTTCTGCTTGATGTTCTGTTCCAGGAAAATCCCTATCCTACTTTAAGTGCAAAAATTCTGCAAAACAGATTCATCACCACTTCTTCAAAGACGGAAATAGTTATCCCTTCCGTTAATTCTATACTAGGTGATAAACTTACTGCATTCGCTGCCAATACTACCGGCATTCCATTCGGTGAAGGAAAAGAAATGCAGTCGGTAAAACAGCTATTTGATATAGGCGAGCTTTTTAATTATGCAAGCGATATCAAAGAAGTTGAAACATCATTTAAACGCTTTGTTGAAATAGAATCTTCATATCGAGAAAATATATTTACACCTGATCAAGTTAAAAAGGACTTGTATGATATTCCTTTTTTAATCTCTCAGATTAAAATAAAAGGGGGAAAAGAAAATGATACTACAAATAAATTGATTGCCGGTATGCAGCAGATGCGTTCACATTTAATATCCGGTGTTTTTAACCTTGAACAATTAAAAATTAGTGCAGCTAAGACTGCCTGTATTGTCTCCACATTTGGTAAAGATATTTCTTTAGAGAACATAACCCGATACGATATATCAAAAATATTAGATACTAAACTAACTGGTGATTTAATGTTATTGGAACGATTAAAAACAATATTACCGGAAGCATATTACTACTGGCAACTTATACAAAGTGATTTCAAATGACATTTATCTGTGCAAATCCGTTCAATCTGCTGCCTGTCCCGATTCATCGGGATCATCCGTGTTCTGTTTCTTTTAATAGTTTACACAAATGAAATTCACAACTATCAAATCCGAAGGCGGTTTAATTCCATTTGATATTCTCGAAAAGATTTACTCTGCCGATATCTTTGGTCAATCTGCAAAAGATTTTAGTATTGAAAGCGGTTCAGTTCTCGATGAAATATCTAAATCCTGGAGGGCTGCAAGAACTTTTTATAATGCTTTTCAATTAAGACTAAGCCGACTTAAATCTGAAGATTCGACTGTAAGAGATACACGCGAACAATGGATTATTCCTCTCCTCGAATCACTCGGCTTTCCTAAAGTCACCTACTTTGCCAAAGCTGATGAGGTTGGAGGGAAGACTTATGCAATTTCACACCGCGCAAATGACAGCAGAGAAAGTTTATCTATTCACATTGTCAGCTCGAAAGATAACTTAGACAAGCGAGCTGAATCCGGTCGTCCTCGTCTAAGTCCTCATTCGCTTATGCAAGAGTTTCTGAATCATACAGAACATCTTTGGGGAATTGTTACCAACGGTTATTCATTACGCTTACTCCGTGATTCATCAAAAATATCCAGACCGGTATTTATTGAGTTCGATCTCCAGCAAATCCTTGAGCAAGAAAAGTTTAATGAGTTTGCTCTACTTTTCAGATTGGTTCATTACTCACGTTTTCCAAAACATCAAGATGATGCGGCTGATTGTTTAATCGAAAAATATTATAACGAAGCTATCAATACGGGTGGAAGAGTTAGAGATAAACTTCGTGATGGTGTTGAGGAAGCTTTAAAAATTCTTGGAAACAGTTTTATAAATCACCCCGATAATAAATGGTTACGTGATGCTATATTACAAAACGATATTAAAGCAATCGAGTACTATCGCCAATTACTGCGGCTCGTTTACCGCTTGCTTTTTTTAATGGTTTCCGAAGAAAGAAATCTTGTCGGTCCAACCGATCCTAAAAAAGAACCGATTTATTATAACTTCTATTCTGTTAATCGGCTTAGAGATCTTTCTCATACTTTCATCCCCGGTATCAGCAAACCTTCTGATCTATGGGAAAGTTTGCTTGTTACTTTTATGATGTATTCCGATGAAAGATATGGTAAAAAACTTAGCATTGCTGCATTGAATGGCGATCTCTTTGGTTCGCACGCTATTCCTTACTTTGAAAAATGTAAACTCTATAACAAAGATTTGCTTTCGGCTATCAAGCATATTTCCTTGTATGATGATAACGGAATCAAACGAAGGATCAACTATCTTGCACTGGATGTTGAAGAGCTTGGAAGCGTTTATGAAAGTCTTCTCGATTTCCATCCCGTCTTCCAATTTTCCCCTCTTGTCGAAGATCCCGCTCGCGGGGGGAGGGGAATTCAAGGGGTGGGTGAAAGTAATATCCAGTTCCAACTTGTCTTTGGAAGCGAAAGAAAAACTACCGGCTCTTATTACACCAATCACGATCTCGTTTACGAACTTATTGAAAGCGCTCTTGTTCCGGTAATTAAAAGGATAACAACCAAACAAATTCCCAGTGAACAGAAAGTAAAAGAGCTTCTTAAATTAAAGGTTTGCGATATTTCTATGGGGTCCGGGCATTTTCTTTTAGCCGCTGCAAGAAGAATTGCAAATGAAATTGCCATATTACGTTCCGGTGAAGATTATCCAACGCCAACCGAATTTAGAATCGCAATAAGAGATGTAATACAAAGATGTATCTACGGAGTTGACCTTAATCCTCTTGCAGTTGATTTATGTAAGCTTGCCTTGTGGCTTGAAGGACATACCAAAGGTAAACCTCTTAGCTTTCTTGACCACAGAATAAGAAACGGCAACAGCTTAATTGGCGCTTTTTCTTATGAGCAGATTAAAAAGGGAATTCCCAATGAAGCTTTTAACCCCGTTACCGGTGATGATAAAGAAGTAGCAAAGTATTTTAAGAAGCGAAACAAAGAAGAAAGAAAGGGACAATTAAATTTATTTGCCGCAGCTACTGCTGATGATATAACCACTCTCTCAAAAAGTTTTTCTCAGTTTGATGATTTGAGTATTGATACTACCGAAGATTACCACAAAGCCGAAGAAATATTTAGAAAGATTATTGACAGCCCGCAATGGCTGCGTGAATGGCATTTGGCAAATATATGGACTTATGCTTTCTTTGCACCGCTTAAAGATATTGATGACAGAACTGTCCCTACACACGAGCAGTTGCTTAATTATTTATCAACTCCAAATTCTCCTAATGCGCAGCTAATTGGCAAAGCTGATGCAGCATCATTAAAGAATAAATTCTTCCATTGGTTTTTAGAGTTTCCAGATGTATTCGCTAAAGGAGGTTTTGATTGTATTCTCGGAAATCCTCCTTGGGAACAAATACAGATAGAAGAACAAGAGTATTTTAAGAATATTGATCCCAATCTTGCTAAAATTAAAAAAGCATCAGAGCGAAAAAAAAGAATTGAAGAGCTGTCAAAATTATTCCCACAAATATATGCTGAGTTTATTACAGAAAAACATTCTTACTATCTAATAGTTAAGTTTATAAAATATTCTGGCAAATTTACTTTTGCTCAGCAAGGATGGGTGAACTCATATACATTATTTACTGAATTATCTTTTAATCTAATCAATAATCTGGGAAGAACAGGTCTAATAGTTCAATCTGGAATTGCATTGGAAGACACATCAAAAGAATTTTATCAATTTCTTAATAAGGGTGGATTCATTTCGAGTTTGTATGATTTTGAAAACAAAAAAGGATTATTTCCAAATGTGCATAGAATGATGAAGTTTTGTTTGCTTACTTTATCAAAAACAAAAAATTCTTTACCCACGCAATATGCTTTTTTTCTTCAAGATACCGGGCAGTTAAAAGAAGATTGGCGATTGTTTAATCTAAGCTCTGATGATATAAATCTATTAAATCCAAATACTCAAACTTGTATGGTATTTCGTTCAAGATTTGATGCAGAGATTGTAAAAAGGATTTACCGACTTTCAAGAATAATGGTGGATCAAAAAAATGTTTATGGATATTCAAGTGAGTTGGATATTGTGCAAATGTTCAATATTTCTGATGTGTCAAGTCAGCTTCTTGGTCTCTTAGAGTATGAACAAAAAGGATTTATACTTTATAACTCAACCTCTCTCGGTAAGGAAAAAGAATTTTATGAGCCAGTTTATGAATCAAAATTTATTCATCAATTTGACCATCGTTTCGCTTCATTTGAATTTGCAGATGAATATAAAATAAAAAATGGTCAAGCTATAGCTCTAACAGTGTCTGAAAAACAAAACTCAAAAAAACTAGTTATCCCAAGATACTGGCTTCCCATTGAAAAGATTGATTCTTTTTTTAAGAAAAGAGAACACAGTTCCGAATGGCTTCTTGTTTTTCGAATGGTAACTAGTCCAACAAATGAAAGAACTTTTATTTCTGCTGTCACTAGACGTTGTGCTCTGAGTAATTCACTAACACTCATCCACGGAATTTCAATCGCTGATACTCTGCTGTTACTTGGAAATATTAATAGTTTTCTATTTGATTATGTTGTTAGGCAAAGAGTTGGTGGAATGAATATTAACGTATGGAACGCTAAGCAGTTTCCTATTCTCGATATGGCTTATTACAATACTCGAACAGTACTTTTTGAAGATATAAGAAAATGGATTTCAAATAGAACCTTTGAACTTAGTTATACTGCTGAAGATTTAATTGGATTAGCTCGAGATTATAATTTTGATGGTCCACCTTTCATTTGGGACGAAGAACGCCGTTTCCTAATCCGTTGTGAGTTAGATGCACTTTACTTCAAACTCTACGGCTTAAACAGAGAAGAAGCTGATTATGTAATGGAAACCTTCCCAATAGTGAAACGCAAAGCCATAGAAAAATACGGTGAATACCGTACCAAGCGAGTCATCCTCGAAATCTTCGACGAAATGCTCGAGTGCGAAAAACAAGGCAAACAATACAAAACCCGTTTAGAGCCACCGCCCGCAGATCCAAGGGTGGCGCATAAGCAGTAAAACAAATACTATCCCAATTTAAATTTTTATTGGTATCAACCTAAGCATATTAATAAAAAGTATGGTTAATAATATTGACTTATTTACACTTAAATATTATATAACTGTCCGTGAATTATCCGTGAACTTACAAAAAACGTGTGCTTTTGGGTGCATAAAAACTTCTACAAGACTTGAAAATCACAATTTTCATACCCCTGATTATGCCTCTCGCGCAGGAGTCCATACCGTCCCAAACTCAGATGTATGAATTTAATTTTTGGGACGGGAAG
>JAHJVF010000377.1 GCA_018828505.1 Bacteroidota bacterium
ACTAATGAAATATGTAATATTTAATTATTTTGTTTTGAATTTAGTTTTTTAAATTTGTTTAGTTCGCCGAAGGCGAATTGGTATTAGTTTTTCAAATCTGCGTAACTTCTGTTAATTACCATTTATTGGAAAAGTGTGGTAGCGTACTCACATATTCATACAATTGTTAATATTTGAGCAGTTTAATTCATTACCTTAAATACGTATATTTAACAAAGAAAGCTTCTATTATAGTTGTATAGATTATAGGAGGTGTATGTGAATAAGATTCCAAAATATTTGAATTACCTTTTTTGGGATATAAATATTGGATCTTTCGATCCACTTGAATATCCGCAATACACCATTGGACGAGTTCTTGAATTTGGGGATGAAAAGGGGCTTGCTTGGATTAAAGAAACATTTTCTGAAGAACAAATTAAGAGTGTTATAAAATCGGAGCGAAGACTATCTCCAAAGTCGGCTAATTTTTGGGCACTTGTGTATGGTATCCCACAATGTGAAATTAGCATATTAAATAAATAGGGTGAAGGATTTTTATGAGTTTCCCAAAAGAATCATGGCATAAAGAAGTTGTTCCTAATTTTGCATGGGGAGTACTCAATGAGCTGAATGCAATCTCAATTCTCTCTAAGTTTTATTTAGCCGGTGGAACTGGATTGGCACTCATACATGGTCATAGGCGTTCTTATGATTTCGATTTTTTTAGTACAGATTTGTTTAATGAAGAAATCCTTCTGCAAGAAATCAAAAAATTGAATAATGTTACTATAATCTCAAAAGACCGGCATACACTTCATATCGAATTAAAAGGAATTAAAGTAAGTTTTTTGGGGTATACTTACCCATTACTCTTTCAGACTAAAGAATTTCTATTGGAATCCGGATCAACTTTAAGAATTGCAGATGAAAGGGATATTGCATGCATGAAAATTAGTGCAATCTCAAGCAGAGGGACAAAGCGAGATTTTATCGATCTATTCATAATTGCACAGCAATATGGTCTACAAGAGCTACTAGAGTTTTTCGATAATAAATTCTCTCAAGCTCCCTATAATAAAATCCATGTTCTAAAATCACTAACATATTTTCCAGATGCCGAATTAGAGCCAATGCCTGATATGTTGGTCTCCGTTTCTTGGGATTCAGTTAAGCAATTCTTTACTTCAGAAGCTTTGAAATTTTTATAAAGGTTAATATTTTTTGATAAGGGACTTCGATAATAAAGGAAATCAGACATCTGTGTAAAATGATTGCTTATAATGTGTATTATAGGAAAGTTAATTACATCATTGTTAGTATTGAAGAAAATATAATTGAAAGGAGCAATAACATGCCAATAAAAACAAAACTCACTGGAAATAAAGAGAAAATAGGAACCATGTTAGACCGTGATATTCTACGTAAGATCAAAGAGCGCTCTGCAAAAGAAGGCAGAACAATCAGTGATATCATCCAAGATGCACTAATTAAATACAATGACACGAGCTCAACAAAATCTGAATTGCGTCGGGCTGCCGTTAACCGCTTCTGTTCAAAACCATTCAATTTAAATACGAGAGAACTTAACGCTTTATTAAGTGAGGATATTTACGAATTATGAACCTATTAATAATTCCATCTGAACAGCCGGTTATAATCGATGCTAACATTTTTATTTATGCTAATCAAAGAGCCTCAACTCAATGCGTTAAGCTTTTAGAGCGTTGTGCCAACAATGAAGTATATGGGATTCTTCCAGCACATATATTGGCAGAGGTAATGCATGTTCTTATGCTTGCCGAAGCTAAAGATAAAGGATTATTAAAAGGCCCAAATCCGGCAAAGCAGTTAAGTAAAAATCCTCAAAGAGTGAAGTCGCTTAATCGGTATGAATCGTTAATACGCGATTTACTTGCTATTGGTCTTCAATTAGAACCATTGCAACGTGAAGATTTTATTACCGCCTTGACCTTACAGCGCCAATACGGATTGTTGACTAATGATGCTTTGTTTTTAGCAATTGCAACAAGGCTGCGTGTTACTTCAATTGTATCTGCCGATTCAGTTTTCAAAAATGTTCAAGGTATATTTCATTATTCACCAG
>JAHJVF010000378.1 GCA_018828505.1 Bacteroidota bacterium
AGCATGTATAGTTAATTCGTTGAGTTATTAATTATCAGTAACTCACCCTAAATCCCTCTCTTAAAAAGAGAGGGACTTTGAAAATCGAGCGAAATCTCCTCCCCTTCTCTTTGTAAGAGAAGGGGTAGTGGGATGAGTTCTAATAGTTACCAAAATAAAATCCTTACTTTGGTATAATATCGTGATAGTTATTTAAAATTAAATTATAAGATCAGTTTACGTTGTAAGATAATTGTAAAAATGTTAGATTAAAATAAAACATAATCATTGGTAATTGCGATGAATAATGAATTTAATATAGATAAGTTTTTAGTTAGAGAAGATCAAAATGTTGATCTTAGTAAATACGATCCAAAATACACAGCTGAATACATCGCTAAAACGGATGTAAAACCTTTGCTAAAAACAAACAGAAAAAAATTAAGTCAGCTCCAAACAAAATTATATGCACAGAATGAATATGCTTTACTTCTTATCTTGCAGGGAATGGATGCCTCCGGTAAGGATGGAATAATCAAAAATGTCATGTCGGGTGTCAATCCACAAGGCTGCCAGGTCTTCAGTTTCAAAGAACCCTCGAAAGAGGAGCTCGACCATGATTATCTTTGGAGAATTCATAAAGCAATTCCCGAGCGAGGCAGGATTGGAATTTTTAATCGTTCTCACTATGAAGAAGTGGTAATCGTTCAAGTACACGATCTGGTCCGTAAACAAAATCTCCCGGCAAATTTGATTACTGAAAATATTTGGAGAGAAAGGTACAAGCAAATAAATGACTTTGAGCACTATCTCTACCAAAACGGTGTGATAATGTTAAAATTTTATTTGCATATCTCTCCCGAAGAGCAAATGGAAAGGTTTATATCGAGGATAGATTCGGAATCGAAAAATTGGAAATTCTCCGAAAAAGATATTGAAGAAAGAAAATATTGGAACGATTATATGAAAGCATACGAAGATGCATTCTCATACACGAGTAAGGAGTATGCGCCTTGGTATATCATTCCTTCTGATCGAAAATGGTTTGCCCGATTTCTGGTTAGTGAAATAATTATCCGAACTCTTGAGAAATACAATCTTTCCTATCCCATTATTGAGGACGTGCGTCGAGCAAAATTACAGCAGATTAAAGAACAATTCTTAAAAGACAAGGAAAGTTCACAATCAAAACAATAATAAGTTAACCGGAGTAATTATGAAAACGGTTTTCATACTAATTCTCTCGTTTGTATCAATTTCATTCTCGCAAATTGTTGAAGAAGAAAAGTTGAATTTGCTGATCGATTCATGGCATAAAGCAGCTGAGATCGCTGATAAAGAAAGCTACTTCAATTTTATGGATGAAGAGGGAATATTTTTAGGAACTGACGCAACTGAAAGATGGACTAAAAAAGAATTTTTCAAGTGGTCTTCGCCACATTTCGATAAAGCTCCGGCATGGATCTTAACTCCGATTCGTCGAGAAATTATGATGTCGAAAGACAAAAAATTTGCATGGTTTGATGAGGACCTAAATACGGGAATGGGACCATGTCGGGGTTCGGGTGTCTTGGTTAAAAAGGGGAATATTTGGAAACTGGTTCATTACAATCTGGCTCTAACAATACCCAATGAGGCAATAGAAGAAATCAGGCCAATTGTAAGAGAAAAAGTAACTACTCAGCAACAAAAATAAAACGCCACAGGTTCACAGATTAAACTTACCCGCCTGCCACTCCGCTATAAATATGGCGGGCAGGTGAAATATTCTGACCTGCCACAAGATAGCCCACCACAAAATAGCTATGAATGGGCAGGCTATAGTATTGTGAACAATATTTTTGTTTTTTATGTCAAAATATTTTAGGAGGTTTTTACCATTTTCCATATTCCCCGCCTACACTGCGTTTCGGCGGGCAGGCATCAAACATCTTCCATTGCGGCTTGCCGCACTATGTATTGGCAGGAAAGAAATTCCAGTTACAAAAAGAAAGCTATCAAGAATTACAAAAAGAGTGATTCTATAATCTGTGAACCCGCCTGCCACATTGAGCTCTACGTGGCGGGCAGGTCTGTGGCAAATTTGACAGTTCATCACCTGAAACATCTAACATACAGAGTTGAATAGTTACCTGTTGAGTAGTTACGAGAAAAATTAGATTTGAAGAAATAAAAGAAGGAGAGTGCCTTCCTTTACGAAAGGCACTCTATGATAGAGAGAGTTATTTGAGGAGTAACATCTTTTTAACACTGATGAATCTACCAGCCTCAATGCGATAGAGATAAACTCCGGATGAGAGTTGATTAGCATTAAATTGTATTTCGTGATATCCGGCGTTCATTTCCTCACTCACCAAATCTACCACTTTTTCGCCTATTAAATTATAAACAGCAATATTGACATTCGATTTTTCTGGTATACCAAATTTTATCAAAGTGCTTGGATTGAATGGATTTGGGTAGTTCTGCATTAATTCATATCCGGTTGGAATTGTACCGACTGGTTTGTCTACAACAGAAGTTGTGAATGTCGGGCTGACGATTAAATCTGCACCCTCAGAAGAGTTGTTTGCATAATCAACTGTATGACTTGGTGTCGTTCCCTGTAGATATCCTACTGCATCTACACTGAGAGTGTAACTGCCTGCAGGAATATCTTCTATTGTATAAGATCCGTTCACGTCTGTCTCAGCTGAACCTGCAATTTCGCCATTCACATCTATAGCGAGTACAATTCCACCGGCTAAATTATCACCTTGAGTTGTTCTTACTTTCCCGGCGATTACTGCGAATCCAGTATCGGTTCGAGAGAGTAGATTAATATCCAGGCTGCTCTGAATACCTGCATCAGCAACAACTACCGTATCTGCCTGTCTCCAGGTTTTTGCCACACCACCTAGTTTATAATAACCCGGGAAGAATGGGAATCTTGGGATGGCGTGAATGATGTATTTACCGGGTTCAAGATTTTCGATCAAGTAATTTCCGAGTGAATCGGAACGGGTTGATTTAAATGGTCTGAATCCGGTATTTAATAATCTGTAAACATTCACATGCGCAGGAACACCGTCGCCTGAAGTGAAATGTTTTACCTGTCCACTGACGCCATTCGCATAAACCGGTTTCAGATCCATTGTGAAATTGATATCTGTTTTATTTTCATTTACAAGAATTTTGTCTGCTTCCAGAAATGTACGTTTATTATCCCAAAATTCAGGATAGTAAGTGTGATTAAATGGTTTTGCAAATACAACATATTCCAATCCACCAATAACTCTGAAATTATAATTACCGAGACTATCTGTAACCACAGTGTGGTGAGGTGGAACCATTGACGGACTTGGAGAATTTCGTGCTATAGAAATAGTCACAGCCGATCTGACGGGTTCGCCGCTTGCATTTTTCACCCAACCGCGGACGTTATAAAAAACCGGGGGGAGTACTTTACTTAAGCCAGCCGATGCAGTGACCGGAGCAAAATCGCCTAGAAGAATTGAATCAGCTGAACGAAAATCTGTTTTATTGTTATAGAATTCAGGAATATATCCGTTCTTAAAATATTTTATTTTGTATAAGCCGATTGGAAGTGCTTTGTTGAAATTACCAAAATTGTTAGTGTAGGTAAGATCGTGTCTATGTGCATTCAGATTGATAAAATAAACCGCAACTCCTGAAATTGGATTTCCCGTTGAGTCATCCGTAACGGTACCGGTGATGAATCCCGATGGGCCATAAACTAAAATTTTAAATCCGTGAAAAGCGATTCCTCCCTTATAGCTCACAGCTTTAACTTGAACGTGAAAATCACCGCTGGTTGTCGGTGTCCAGAGAATCAGCCCCGTTGAAGCATTTATTGTCATTCCATCCGGACTAAGTTCAAGAGAATAAGTGATAACTGCTGTTGGATTATTGCTGACAGCATTTACATCATACACATACTGCACACCGACAGAACCTGTTCTTGGAGGTTCACCAACAAACTTAACAAGGTCGGGTATGGGAGGCGTAGTAACTGTTGCATGATTCGATTCTGGGCTTATACCAGTTGAGTTGAAAGCCTTAACATAATATTCGTAAGCTTTTTCGGGAGCTACATTATAGTCGAAAAACTTTGTTCCTCTCCATCCGTCCATAATCAATCTGAAGTTTGTCGCGTTGGGATCTTTTCTAAAGATTTTGAAAAAATACATTGTTGGTGTTGGAGAGGAAGGCATTGTCCAATTTAATTCTACAAACCCATAAGTGTGCATTGGAGTTGGACCATGTGTACGGAATTCTGCCGTGAGATTTTCCGGTGCTGGTACTTGTGCGAAAATTGAAGCAGCAAATACCAGAAGAAATAATGCGGTAAATTTATTTATTGCTTTCATGTTTGCCTCTATTGTTAGTGATTAGTTTCATTGCTATTTGAGGCTCAATAATAGTGCCGTAGACTCTATTTTCTTAGAAATAAATTGGGAATAAATTTATAATTTCAATCAGAAGTGGTCAAAAATCTTGGAAAAATGGTTGAATTTAGAAGATAAATCGACTTAAAATTCAATCGTACTAATGAAAAGGTGATTTTCATTTTCTAACACTTGGATTGAAGCAAATTATCCCACTTTACAGTGCTCGACTACGCAAATATTTCGTAGTAAACGAAGTATTTTCATACTCGTAATTATGATTCGCATTTGGATGATTCGAGAAATTTAGAATGGAAACGTGAATTGAATGAGTGATGAACGTTTGAAAGGAGTAGAGTTTATATATTTTTCCCGGCTCGCAGAAGTAATTTGAAAAAAATTATTCGAGAGATATGCTAAATCGATTTGCGAGTAGATCCACACGACGGCAAATGAAATTAAAGAAATATTTCTGAGTTTGTATGAAGAATTATATTTCTTATAAAGTTCTTCTATCGCGGGTTGAACTGTTGCAGAGAGATATTCTTTTTCTTTATTGTAAGCGTCAACAGAAAAGTAAATAGAAGAACCAAATGTAATAGCTGCAGCTGAAATTAAAAGCCATCCCTTCAAATCATTTCCGTTATGAAGATGTCCCCATCCCGGCAATATCAGTGATTTAGTAAACGCCGCTTTCATGCTTGACGATTCTGTAGTAAACTTATGTCTCTCATAATTTAATAATGAATCAATATTGATTTTGCCTGCCTCTTTTTTTTGTGGAGCTGTTTCTAGATTAAACTCTTTTTTAACTGACTTGAAAAGAGAGACAATCTTCGGTGAGTTTTTTAATGAGTCTAATTCATATTGATTGTTAATTCTAAGAATTTCCTTAAAACTTTCTCGAGCGGAGTTCTCATCCCATAAAGAATATTGTACAATTCCTCTCATCCTCAGGATTTCTATTCTCTCGGTAGATGCTATTGAGCTCGGAAACACAAGAATTTTATCCGAGAGAGAAATTACACTCTTATAATCAAATGATTCAAATTTCTTTTTAATAGAATCTAATTCTGCAGAGGACTGTTGGGAGAACATTAACGTTGGTGAAGCAACAGCAAGTAGAACAATCGCCGGGAAGAAAAACCTAAACATTATTTCAGTAGCACCATTTTTTTTGAATCGACAAAATTTCCTGCAGTCAGTTTGTAAATGTAAACCCCTCCACTGAGTGGCTTATTGAAATCATCTTTTCCCGTCCAGTCCAATTCATGCGAGCCAGCGGTAAATTCTTCGTTACAAAGAGTTTTTACTTTTTCACCCAATACATTGAAAATTTCTAACAAAACGTGCGATTTATTGGCGATTTTGAAGGAAATGGTAGTTACAGGATTAAACGGATTTGGATAGTTCTGGTGAAGAACATAATCTACCGGAACAGGTTCATCGTCATTGACATCGGTCATTAAATCTAATCTTTCAACTTGGGCTACATCACGTCTTGACATTCCTTCACCACCAAATACATAGATTGAATTATTGAATTTAACAGCCATAGGATTTCGTCGGGCAAAATTCATAATTGGCCCAAATTTTACTGAAACAATTCCGGATGGGGCGGAAAAAATTTCGCTTGAAGCTAATGCCCTGCTCTTTTCATTATACCCACCAATGATAATTATTTCATCGTCATCAAAATTGATCGCTGCCGCTCCTGCCCGTGCTTGTAAAAGTGGTATGGGAACAATATTAAATTTTTTATTTATCGTATTGAATCTGAAAATTTTTGGATTGACTCCAAACGGTACCCCGCCAAAAATATAAATATCATTTCTGATTGAAGAAACTGATTGATGAATTGGTAACTGAATATTTGTATACACAGAATCGAAAGAAAAAGTTATAGAGTCTTTTTTGATGTCGTATTCAACTATGTACGGAAGATAAAGGGGCATTATAGATGGTGAGTTCTTTAATCCACCGATAAGATATAATTTACCACCAACAACTACACCGCTTGTAAAAATACGATTGAAATTTTGATTGAAAGAAAATATGTATGGATTGGAAGTAAAATTCCACATTTCCATTGACATGAATGTTGAAGCTGCCGGACTACGAACCGAACCACCACAAATGATCACACTGTCGTTATATTTCTGTGCAATGAATGCCGATCTATTGATTCGCATGTGACCGTAGAGCCGCCACTTGTTTGCTTTCGGATTATATTCATGAATCAGGTTAACTGGAATTCCGAGTGAATCGGAGAAGCCGCCCAATATGTAGATGAGTGAATCTTTTACAACTGCCTGACCGTCAGAAACAGGGAAGGGCATATGGCTCACAACTTGCCAGTTTTGCGATTGAGTATAAACTGAACTGCTTAATCCAACAATCACCCAAATCGCTATTTTTGTCCAAAACATTTTCATTTCATCTGATTATCGATTCTATGAGAGAATAGCTCAAGAATCATACCATTATTTATTCTTATGATTCTCACTTTTGATTGAAATTAAAACGATAAATTAACGTATCTCCATTCTTTACATATATTTCATTTTCGTGCACATCATAATTCGGATTCGAAATTAATAGAGTATGTTTTCCAGGTTTTAATGCAGCTGGTTTTCTGAATGGAGTTTGACCGATCGAATTTCCATCTATACTAACTTCTCCCCAGGGATGTACCAAGCAATCAAGAAATCCAAATAATTTCAAGAAATTAACCTCAAGAAATTGAAACTCATCCGGTTTTATTTCGATCTTTTTAATAAATGGAGGGAAATCTGGATGAACAAGTTTCACTTCATATTCTCCCGGTAAAAATCTTAGCGGTTCTTCAAGCGGAGTAGAATCGGCTTTTTTCCCGTTGATGAAAACTTCTGCCCAGGGAAAACACTCGATGGTCAGCTTCCCTGGAATGTTTGAGGCGATAGATTTAAGTTCAGCCGGTTCAGAAGTTTTTGAATCTGGAGTTTTTTTATCTTCAACTGAGATTTTAGGTCCAATTTTATTTTCCGTTTGCGTAGGAACGTCTGTAGGTTCATTTGTCTTTTTTCCTTCTGAATCAATCGGCTGAATAGGCAGATTATCGGATACTGATTTTTCATTTTCATTATTTGGTTTGTTTGATATTAGATTATTGCTCATTGAGTAGATTAAAAAAACTATCGCCAACAAACCTATGACAGATATAACAGTAACTAATCTCTTTTTAGTAAAAATTTCTGAAGTACTGATTGATTTAACCGGAGAGTCGAATTTTATTCCAAGCTCTCTCAAAATATCCTCAGCAGAAGATGCACGCAGCTTTTGATTCCTTTTCATCAAAGATGCAACTGCCAGGTGTATATTTTCCGGCAATTCCTTCAGACCATTTTCTAAATTTTCTTCTTTGAAGTTTAAAATTTTATTAATTGTCGAATTGATGTCATTTCCAATAAATGGATTTGTTCCGGTGAAAAGTTCATAGGCGGCAATCCCAACTGAAAATAAATCACTCTGATTTGTTAATTTATCTCCCCGGATTTGTTCGGGGGACATATAGCTTGGTGTCCCGACGATAGAGGATTTGCTCGTAACTAAGTTTTCTTCTCCTGCAAGAGCAAGTCCAAAATCGGCAATCTTCAAATTTAAATTGCTGTTAATTAAAATATTCTCAGGTTTGATATCCCGATGAATTATGGAATTTTGATGCGCGTAATTCAATCCTTTCAACATCTGAACGAATAGGGAAGACTTTTGTTCAAAGCTCAGTTCATTGCTCTTAAGTACAGAACGAAGATTTCTGCTTTCAAAATGTTCAAACGAAATGTAAAAGAAATCCTTGAACATCCCGAAATCCAAAACTTTAATAATATTCGGATGATCAAGCTGTGCCAGAATTTTAGCTTCGCGTTTGAATCTCTCCAGTATGGTTGGATCGGAAAGATTTGTAGAATCAAGAGTCTTTAAAATTATCTTCTTCCCGAGAAAAATATGATTAGCGAGATAAACGCTCGTGAACTCATCTTTTTTAAGAGTCTCGATAATTTCGAATTTCTCGAAGAGGTATTTGTTCTTCTCAAGACTCATTTAAGAACTTTTTCCCTCCATTTCCTTCAATTTCATTTGAACCCATCGCACAGAAACTCCGAGCGATTTTGCTGTTAAGGTTCTGTTATCTTCGAATTGCTTCAAACGTTTATTCAATAAGAGTATTTGAAAATCTTCGAGGGTTCCTTTGAAATTTGTAAGACTTTGATCTTCTTCAATTACAATATGTTCGGATGTAACTTTTTTTGAATCGCATAATATCAATGCTCGCTGAAGGACGTTTTCCAATTGCCGTACATTCCCGGGCCAATAATAATTTTCTAGCTTTTTAATTGCCTCCGGCAGAAGCTTAACGCTGTCGTTTGAAAATTTCTTCATAAAATAATTTGAGAGAAGAGAAATATCCCCTTTCCTCTCCCGAAGAGGGGGAATGATAATCGGAAAAACATTTAATCTGTAAAACAAATCTTCTCTAAAATTACCCTCGTTGACAAGCTCTTTCAGATCTTGATTTGTTGCAGCAATAATTCGAACGTTAATTTTGATAGTTTGTGTGTCTCCAAGTCGAATGATCTCTTTGTTCTGCAATACTCTTAATAATTTTGCCTGAAGTGCAGAAGAAATATCTGCTATCTCATCCAAAAAGAAGGTACCCTGTTCCGCAACCTCAAATAATCCTTTTTTATCGGATGTTGCTCCGGTGAAAGCCCCTTTTTTGTATCCAAATAATTCACTCTCAAGTAATGTATCCGGAATTGAACCGCAAAATTGCGCCAAGTATGGTTTGTCTTTTCGTGAACTTAAATTATGAATTGCCAGCGCAACAAGTTCCTTTCCTGTACCGCTCTCACCAAGTAAAAGGACAGCTGCATCCGTTGAAGCAACTTTGTGTATCAAACTTACCAGATTTTTCATGACGGAACTATTTCCGATAAGAGTTGGAATACTTTGAAACGACTGCAATTGATTCCGAAGAACTAAGTTCTCATCCTGCAGTTTTTCAATGTCAGCTATTTTCTCAAGAGCAAGCGAAACTAAATTCGAAAAGAAATCAAGAAAAATCAGATTCTCTTCGGTGAATTCTTTACGATTGATTCTGCTGTCGGCTAATATCACACCCCATACATTATCATCACGCAAGATTGGCACACCGAGAACAGATTTAATATTATGGATTTGAACACT
>JAHJVF010000379.1 GCA_018828505.1 Bacteroidota bacterium
CAAAGTTGTATTCCACATTAACTCTTTTTGTTCGATTAAAGGATACAAATTCTTTTGAATGAATGCAAACTTGCCGTTTATTAAAATAACTTACCCTGAGTCTCTTTTGCTGATATATAGCTGCCTTAACTTAGAAAGAATATAATGATCAAATATCAGCGCTCTTTCAATAGAGGAATCATCTCCATAAAAATAAATCAAAAAACTTCCAGTTAATATTTGACTAGCTCAACAATTCTTTGCTCTTAACTTTTAACCTCGTTTTCTCACCATTGAAAAAATACTCCTAAAGATTTCTTAATTCTGACAGGATTCTTTCGCGAACTATTTATTTAATTTAAAATTTTAAGCTTTTTGTCATGGCAGGAAAGTTGACATTTATAAATATCAACTTTTGATTATGACGAAAACTAACTCAAAAAAAACTGAAAAGCCTCAATATAAAATCAGCATTGCAGCCGAGATACTGGGAATTTCAGTGCATACGTTAAGGATGTATGAACGGGAAGGTTTGATAATTCCATTTAAGAAAGATTCCAGCCAGAGGCTTTATTCTGACAAAGATATCGAAAGATTAAACTGCATTCGCAATGCTATCCATGAAGAAAAAGTCAGTATAGAAGGAATTAAAAGAATTTTCTCGCTAGTACCCTGCTGGGCAATAGTTAAGTGTTCCGAGAAGGATAAGCAAAACTGTTCTGCATTAAACGGACATGCAAAACCTTGCTGGACGTATAAGCATGAAAACAACTTTTGTACTGATAGAGATTGCAGAGAATGCATTGTTTATAATGAATACGGAAATTGTGGAGTAATAAAAGAAAAACTTAAAGAGTTGCTATTGTGAATTCTAATAACTGATTCACAACTGAAGAGACTGCATTTAATATTTAAAAAAGAGCTAAAGGATTTTTAATCTATGAAGAAATTAGTAATACTCGGTGCCGGAACTGCTGGCACTATGATGCTGAATAAACTAAACGGTACTTTAGATAAGAATGAGTGGCAGATAACAATTGTTGATCAAGCGGAATGGGAATCGACCTAACTAAGGGTGCTATTGCTGATTATGATCTAAATGTTGATTTAGCTTTTCCACAGTCAGTTGGTTTTGGTTTTGCTTATAAACCGGGTGATAACCTAAATCTTTCAATGGATGTTGAGTGGATCAATTGGAAATCAGCATTCGATAAAATGACAATCAAACTTACCAACGGTACAAATCCAAACATAAATAAAATGCTTGGGAACAATGGAACATTTGATTTAG
Source organism: Bacteroidota bacterium (assembly GCA_018828505.1). Taxonomy (GTDB): domain Bacteria; phylum Bacteroidota; class Ignavibacteria; order Ch128b; family Ch128b; genus JAHJVF01. The sequence continues at coordinate 1,271 of JAHJVF010000379.1, forward strand.
AATTTCCAATGAACTGGAAGAATTCTTTCGTTGTTAAAGTTGGTGGTGAGTATATGGTTAATAATGATCTTTCATTCCGATTAGGATTCGCTCATGGAACTAATCCTGTTCCAGAGGAAACAATTTTTCCGGTATTTCCTGCAATCGTTGAAAATCATATAATGGCTGGAGCCAGTTACAAAATCGCTTTACCATTAACCATTCATTTGGCATATGAGATGGCATTGAACAAATCTTTGACTGCAAGTAATCCGAGTTTAATAGCAAACGAATATGATGGAAGCACAAGTAAGCTTGCTACCAGTCTTATTCATTTAGCTTTAACATACAATTTCTAATATTAAACTCAGAACGTTCATGAGAAAAAAAGAATCCGCCGCGGATTGGTAAAAATAAGATAAGTATAGATAATTTCCGAAGGATCCTTTGGATTTATCATCCCGCCAACCGCATATAGCTGAACAAGGCGGGCAGGTTTGCGCAATATTTAAGAACTAACTGTTTAGTAACTCATACTTACCCCGAGTGTATTAACCTTATTACATTATCAAAAAAAAATAATGTGCCGTTATTGACCATATGCTCACTAATTTAATGATAAAAGACAATTGCTTTTTTAAATGTCTCAAGTTAGCCGCTTTGTTGAATAAACCGTTCAAACGGTTATTATTCTAACTTTTTTCCCTGTAACAACTGGATTAATCCCGGTGTTACTATTTAATTTGAGGCGATCAACTTGAGTTAATTAAATACGCATAGTGAAATTGATTCCGAATTCTCAATTACTTAACTTTGTATAGAATATCGATTCACATGCCACACTATGAAATCAAATAATCAAACGGGAAAAATCAAATGAAAAATTTTTTACAAAAGTCTTCGTTCCTATTTTTGCTTTTGATTCTAATTTCAACTGCGGAAATCTTCTCACAACCCAAATGGACATACAGATATAAAATCGATTTTCCACCTACAGATACTGCCTTTGTCCAACCTTACCTGTGCGCTATCGATCAGAATAAGAGACTATATGTAATTTCGTCAAAAGTTACAAACATCAATGCGCATAATGCCATTTATTATGCCGACTCGACAGATTTAGTATTTACTAAAATGATCGATTTCGACTTAAATGGTGATTCTGATTCTTTAACAGGAAACATCGGTGCTTTAAGAGGAATCGCTACTCTTAAAAATGACGTTATCGTAAATGCAAGCGTACCGTTCCAACGTTCAAAACCACATACAGTTGCAAGCCAATATTATTATAAAGATGGCGATATGACTCAAGTTGAAAAATTTGGATTTTATCATACTGGTTCTGGTTACGGAACTTATGTAAGTGGAATCGATATGACGAAAGACTCTATTGCATTTACAGGAATATTTTATCTTACAAGCACTCGGTTGTATAACTTTAGTTATGGAGTTACTTCACCTGGACGCGGTTCATATGTTCCACCGCCAAATTATGGGCAAGAATCTGGTGGACACGACGGAACTGGATTGAGTGCAATTCGTGATGTTGCCGTCTTACCGGAGGGTGATTATAACAATACCGAAACTCCATGGTACACATCTCGAAATTCAAATCCTCCAATGATAAGCGGTGGAATTGGGCTGTGGGCAGGTGGGACTCAGGCAAGTCCCGGAACTTATTCGTGCCAAAGAGTCAACGATGCTACATCGCTTCTTATTTTTGATAGAACTACTCCGAATGGTATTACTGTTGACAAGAATAATAGATTATGGGTTGCAGGAACCGACTCAACACGACGATGGGTGAAGGCATTTGATATGCTGGGAAATTTTGCAATGGAATTCGCAGAACTTCCCTCTCAAAATAGTGGTACTAATCCTGACCCAACCGGCGCCCCAATGATGGCACCTTCCGATGTTGCTCTTACTTCCGATGCTTTAACAGCTTACCTTATCGATGCCGTTAATCGGTGTGCATATAAATTCCAATTCGGTGAATTCGTTGGCGTTGAAGATGAAATTCAGAAACCGTTTGACTTTGTGTTGGAACAAAACTACCCGAACCCATTCAATCCATCCACATTCATTTCGTTTACACTTCCAAAGGCGATGAATGTAAAATTGGTTGTAACAAACTCGCTCGGACAAAAAGTTGAAACATTAGTCGATGGATTTCTAACCGCAGGAAAGCACATTAAAGTTTTCGATGCATCCGCCTTCAGCGGTTTATCAAGTGGAGTTTATTATTATACGTTGATAACTGAAATAAATGTTAAAAGTAAAAAAATGTTATTAATACGATAAAAGAGACTCAGAATCTTCATGTATGAATGGTTAAAAAAATACAGATATTATCGCGAAGACGTAGAGACTTTTTAAAATTTAATTGCAACAACAACTTATGTTTAAATAATATCGACCATGAAAAAGTTTGAGTTCATTTTTTCATTCCTCATTCTTTCCCTTTCCTTGTCTTTCTCACAAGGGCAAAAGGGTAAGATCACAGGAAAAATTGTTGACGATAGAACGAACGAAACTCTCATCGGAGTAAACGTTCTTGTTGAAGGAACGGGTGTCGGTGCAACGACCGATATAAACGGGAGATATGTAATATTAAATCTCCAACCCGGAAAATACTCGGTAACTGCAAGTATGATCGGTTACGGAAAAGTCACAAAAACCGACGTTGAAGTTTTTATCGATCGAACAAGCGAATTGAATTTTAGATTAAAAGACGTTTCAATTCAAATTCAAGATGTTGTGGTTGTAGCTGAAAAACCAAAAATCATCAAAGATCAAACTTCGACTTCAACTACTCTGGACAACGAACAAATCAAAGTCGCCGCTGTTGAAGGTATTCGCGGAATAATGGACCTGACTGCAAGCTTTCAAAAAAATGAACAAGGGCATTACCAGGTAAGAGGTTCAGGGGCTTATGAAATTAACTTTCAGATAAACGGTGTTGAACAAGTTACATCGGCAACAAATGCGCCGGGTGCATTCGGTACAAGTAAAGCAAATAATTCGTGGAAGTATGATGTCAATCCTATCGGAGTACAGCAGCTTCAATTGATCTCCGGCGGATTTACGGCAGAATATGGCAACGCACAAGCCGGTGTGGTGAAAGTAGTTATGAAAGAAGGGACACCGAAGTTTAATGGAGAAGTTAGAGTTGAGTATCGTCCACCTGGACAGTATCACTTCGGTCCGTACTTGTATGACCAAAACAACTACGAATTTCAGAGATGGGGAAAACTCGAAAACTGGATGGCGAAACGTAATTTGATGATCACCGAACTCAAACTCGATACAAGATACAAAGCATTTTATCAGCAAAGTTTAACAGACTCATCGGCAAAAAAAGTTTGGGATGAATTGGTAGACAGAGAAATTACCTGGGCATATTCAGTCTGGATGAATAATCATACACCGAGCGATAATAATCCCCTTGGAGTTTACGACTACCGCAGTCACGCATACATAAGATATCTTTTCGGATTTGGCGGACCGCTTGGAAAAGATCCGAACTTATTTAAGTTCTTTTTATCCGGTGAGTATCGAAAAAATCCTACGCGACTTCCAACACCCGAAAGAGTTCAAATCTATCAAAACTATATTCTGAATGTAACTTATAAACCTTTAGTTAAGCACAAGTTCAAATTAATGGCAGCTTTTCAAAAATACCGCGGCGGAATTTGGTCCGGCTCTGAAGATATCCGCTGGTCTGGAATTGCATTTAGTCCCCCAGGTGTTTCGACAAAATATTTAGTTACTGTCGATCCTGTAAGGACCGAACAAACTGTCAGTCAAAGTTTGAATTGGGTTTATACAATTAGCGATAAGTCGTTTGTTGAAGCAACCATCTCGCATCAGCAGGAAAAGTACGAACTTCCATATGAATATCTTGCCGGATTTGGAGTTGAGGTCGATAGATTAGACAGTCTTAACGATCCACGCGGGAGTGTTTTGAAAGACGGGATCTGGTGGGAGAATGCATATTTCAGACAGCCATTTAATTTCAGTACAAATTATTACCAGGATCAACGAAGCAACCACTGGAGCTTGAGCGTCGATTACACGAATCAAATAATTCCAACAAATCTTATTAAAACCGGTGCAAGATTTTATTATTGGGATATGTTCAATAACGGAGTGAATTCAAGTTTTCAAGCGAATACGTATGTAGTCAGATCTGGTTTCGCCGAGTATTACAGAGCATTTCCAATCAGTCTATCATTTTATATTCAGGACAAAATGGAATATGAAGGAATGATAGCAAATCTTGGTGTTCGGGCTGAAGCATTCAATTTTCAAACGCCAGTACCCGAGGACAGATTTAATATTTTTTATCAAGGAACATCGGGACCCGGGCAAGTTGGCAATCCCGCAACCGTCCCTTCAAAAACTCAGTTCATAATTTTACCAAGATTAGGACTATCATTTCCGATTGGTGAATTAACTGCATTTCGAATTCAATACGGACATTTCGCATCAATGCCGATCTTCAGTCAGGCTCTCTCGCAAAGAACAGAATCGGGATGGATTGGATATGGAAATCCTGATCTCGATCCGAAGAAAACCATTTCGTATGAATTCGGTCTGCAGCAAGTTGTGGATGAAAATCACAGATTAGATATGGTGCTTTTTTATAATGATCGTGCAACGCAAATCGGGATTATCAGAGTAGCTTCATTTACAGGCAGCCGCAATCGCCCTGCAGGATTTACTTCTGACAACATTCCTCTTTATGCATATTCGACTTTTGAGAATAATGCTTTCGGTTCATCTCTCGGGCTTGAGGTTATTCTTGAAAAAATCTCACGCGGCAACTGGATGTACAGATTGAGTTATACATTATCGCAAACAACCGAAGGAAATTTTGGGCCACAGATGCTCTATCCTGATAACACACGCAGTTATGAGAAGCGTGATTTCACGGGAGAATTTATTTCAAGTTTTGATCGCACTCACAATTTCCGTGGAATGCTTCAGTACAATGTAGATCAAGATGGAGGACTTTCTATTTTCGGTTTCAAACCATTTTCCAATTCAAATTTCAGCTTGACTTACACAGCTCAATCCGGGACTCCGTTCACTTATCGAACGACATTCGATTTGAAAGATGTTGTGAACAATCGGCGTTATCCTCTCGAATCAAGTTTTGATTTTAATGCTATTAGGAATTTTAATCTTTGGGGATTTAGAATGATTCTTAGAGTCCGCGCTATGAATCTGTTTGATAATAAATGGATTACACCAATGTCCACCGATGATGACGTAAGAAATTGGGTTGAGCAGGGGATAACCGTTATGGATCCCGGAAACGATCTAACCCGATTGAGCTACGTAGTTGCTCCATATCGTGCATTTAGAAATATTCCGAGACAAGTCTTTATAACTTTAGGTGTTGGTTTTTAATATATGAAAAAAAAATTATCAACAACCATTATAACCACAGCGATTACCCTCTTTACGATATGTGCATCAAGTTCTACAGCACAGGTTGAATCTCCATCATTGGTATTTAATCGTGGAATGCTTTGGAACAGTGTTTTCTTTGGAAAGATTGGGCCTAATTTCAATAATTGGGCTCGGCGGGGAATTGGATTGGACTGGCCAGGATTTGATGAGAGCTGGATTAGAGAAGATATCGGTGGTCCGCCATCTCACTTATTGACGGGCGGCTTTTGGGTAGGAGCAAAAAAGTCTCCTGACAGCGTCCTCGCGGTCGAAGATTGGGCAATGTATGCCGGAACGGTTTCGAATGAGCCTGGATCGAAATACATTATTACGAAACATACTCATAAGTATAAGGACGGTTCAAACTTCTGGTTGAAAACGAATCCAGCAGAAGGTGAAGAAGTAATTGAAACAGTTTGGGAATATAATATCAATTATACGAAGGTCGATGATATTGAACGTCAGCTTCCTCTCAGAGTTACACGAAAAGCTCACCAATGGAGCGGTTCGAAGAGAAATGAGAATTACATCATTTACGAATATGTATTCAAAAATATTTCTCCCGAAATAAAATCCAAAGATCCCACAAAAGTAGTAGCAAATACATTGTACGGATTTCATTTACTTTTGAATTACGCTTTACAAATAAATTCCAGATCGTGGAATGTTCTATTCCCAGCATTAACACCCGGTGCACGAAATAGTTGGTTCTTCTACGATCCTCCCCGCAGAATGATTTGGGGAAGAGCAGGTGATTATCGTGAAACTGTTGGTAATGAAGATTATGGACTTTCATTACAGCAAGGTCCTATCGTAGGTGGTAAGCCAAGTGGGGAGTATCTTGCACCAGGTTTTGTTGGATTGAAACTACTTTATTCTTCACCCGACACTTTCAAGATCGCAAATCGTGTTGCAAAGTACGGTTGGTCTGCAGCAAGCAACTCGATTGATTTGAGTGGACCTTTTACAGGTATTGGATCACTTGAGGGCAAATATCAAATTCTGCAGGATCCGGCAAATGCTGCAAGTTTTGTTTCGAGTCCCGGCGATATTGTATTTATGCGCAGAAACAGAATGTGGTCTCTTATGTCTTTAGGCCCGTGGACCTTGTTGCCAGGAGATTCAATCATTGTCGCTCTTGCTGAGATTGTAGATGGTGTCGATTACAAAATTGCTATCGATACCTCTTATAAGGCATCTTACATTGGAACGCAGAGTTCAAGAATTTTTAATTCAACTGCAGATAAAGCTCAGTTCACGTATGACAATAAACTAAATCATCCCGATCCACCCGCAGCACCAAAATTTGAAGTTGATTTCTACAAAGAGAAGGAAAAATTTGTCGCAAATGTAATCACATGGGGAAATGAAACGGAATCACAACTAGATCCTGATGATGGAACGAACGATTTTTATGGTTACAAAATTTGGAGGTCTTGGTATCTTCCAATCGGTCCGTGGGATTCGATCGGGACAGTGAAAAAAGGAGATTTGAAATTTTTTAATTCAACTACAAGAAAATATACGTTCGTGGATTCATCGGTTCAAATCGGAGCTAATTATTATTATGCATTGACTGCATTCGATACAGGGAAATCGTCCTGGCCGGTAAATTTATCTGCGAGATTTCCTGAAACAGGTTCAAACCGCGTTCCTTCTCTTGAATCATCGATCTTTACGAATAGAACGATCGTTCCATTCAAAGCAACGATCCCGCCATATAACCGGCTGGATGATGTATTAGTTGTTCCCAATCCTTTTGTAATAGGTGAGGGATTTTCACAACCAGGTGCAGGTGATGAAATTCAATTTGTTAATATTCCTAATCCTTGCACGATCAGAATTTACACTATCCGCGGTGATCTTGTGAAAACAATTAATATTAAAGAAGGAACGGGTGCAATCACAAGTTGGGATCAAGTTACCGACTACGGCCAATATGTTGAGAGCGGCATCTACATCTATCACGTTGATGCGCCCGGAATTGGGAAAAAAATTGGGAAGTTTGCGATTGTTAGATAAAAAATTTATGAACTTTAATTACTAAAATTATGCAGCGAGTTATACTTATACTACTAATCTGTTTTACTAACGCAACCTTTGGGCAGGAATTTAAAAAGACAGCTACTTCAGGTTTCGTCTTTTTAGAAATTCCTGTAACAGCACGAACTGCAGCTCTTGGCGAAGCGTCAATCGCCCTGTCTGATGTGAACTGTGATGCTCTGTTCAACAATCCTGCAGCACTTGGATTCACGAATCAGCTGCACTCATTCTCTGTATCGTACGCTCCTTATATCGCTGAGATCAAACATTATGCAACAAGTTACGCTTTTAATTCTCCTTATGGAGTTTTTGGAGTCGGTGTGATCATAATGGACTACGGAGATATGCCCAAAACCCAAAAAGTCACCGGGCAAAGGGTGTATGAAGTGATCGGAAGTTTCCGTCCGCAAGCTTTGTCTGTAGGATTAAGTTATTCGAAAATGCTTACGGATAGATTTTCATTCGGCATAACTACAAAATATGTTCGAGAAAAAATTGATATTTATTCTGTTGATAATTTCTTATTCGATGGAGGAATTCTTTATTACACTGGACTCGGGTCACTTAGAATCGCTGCAAATATTCAAAACTTTGGTGTTGATGCTCAATACATAAACGATCCGTTCAAAATGCCGGCAATGCTTCGGCTGGGCGCGGCTGCGGAAGTTATCGGTGAGTACAATTCCGATTTTCGAGTGACTACAATCGCAGAAGCGATTCATCTTAGCGATTCTGATGAACGTGTCAGCGCAGGAGTTGAATGTGCCTGGAAAGATTTCCTAACCATTCGAGCGGGCTATAAATTCTTTTATGATGAGGAAACTTACAGCGTCGGGTTGGGTTTGAATCCAAAAATGTATTTACCGATTGCTTTTGATCTGGCATATTCCAGTTATGGGCGATTAGGAAATGTTCTTAGATTAACTCTGCAGGTGGGATTGTTATGAAAAAGAGATTATTAGTTCCATTAATATTGTTCTTAACCTCCGCTGCACTTTACTCACAGGTTTCGTTGCACTCAATCAACTTTTTTGCTGATTATTCTTATCCTCTGAAAACTCGATTAGCAGTTACAAAGATCGATGCCGTAGGTGGTGGAGTTGAACTACGTTTCGATTTGAGCAAGACTTTTTCAGTAAGTTTAACCGGAGGATATAATCTTTTCAGTCTTCAGCAAGATAGTGCAATCAAACAATGGAATTGGAGATTTTACACTGAACGATATTTGGGTATAATAAAAGACAATCTTAGAGCAGATTCATCACTTGCTGCAACCTTAAGTCCTATTCAAAAAATGGATTTGATCCCGCTGTTTTTTACGTTCGGAGCTGAATTTAATCCATTCGATAATTTTTACATTAAACCCCAAATTGGCTCCGGAATATTTTTCAATACAAGGCGTCTTTATCTGGAAGAAACATGGCGGAAGAAATTCGATGCTGTAAATTATACTTTCGAATACAGTTATCGAAATTTTGCAACGAATAAATATGGAAATCCAATTTCTGCTATTGCTGGACTCGATATTGGTTACAAAATTAGTGAAGCATTTATTATTAACTCTGCGATTAAATATTTTTACTTCTTCAGAACTCCCGGCAAATTAGGATTTGATCAATTTCCAGTTAATGATTATCTAAATTTCAAATTAGGTTTAACTTTCCTTTATTAATGAAAATGAAACAAAAATTATATACAATCGGATTGCTAATTCTATTTTATATTCTTCCCTCCGTTTTATTTGCTCAATCGAATTCATTTGTAATTGGAGCTAATGGTTCGATGTTCACACCAATCGGTTCGTTAACAAATCGATTCCTCAGCACTTATGGTGGTTCGGTATACTTTGGTCAGAATGTCAGCCAAAACTGGATATGGACCGCTAAACTTGAATATTTGAATTTTAATAAAGAAAATTCTGATAAATTATTTATCACAAGAAAAATTACCGTACAAGACAAAGAGCAGACTTTCAAACTGCCTCTGCCAAAGCTTACGATGGATTTGAAAATCTACGGATTGTCCGCACAAGCTCAATACAACCTTTTCAACTATAGTTTTCTTTCAACAGATTTGTCATTCGGGTTCGGAATTTATCGTTGGGAAAGCAGTCGCAGTTCATACTATGACACACTTCGTGCAGATACTTCGGGCGGTTTAATAGATATAGCAATCTTAAAAGTGCCTGAAATCAAACAGCAGAATTGGAGCGGTGGTTTAAGCTTAGGTCTCGATGTAGATGTAAAAATTATCGATCCGATTTGGATTAACTTTGGTGCACACTACAAAGCGATTATCGGAGAACTGTGGGCTACGCTCAGTCTCGATCTCGAGAACATAAGTACATTTCAGATGTTTGACGTTCACATTGGTTTGAAGGCGAGATTGTAAAAAGAAATTTCATACTTAATTAAAAATAACCGCTGTAGACTTTATCCAGAATCAACTTTATACCCGTGAAAAAATAATTTTATTTTTTTACATACTTTCATTTTCCTTCATAGGATGCTTCAGGTCAAATAAAGCTGTGCGTGGTGTCTGGCTGACAAACGTGGATAGTGACGCACTCAACTCAAAAGAAAATATAATTCAAACCGTTGAACAATGTAAGTCGCTTCGAATTAATACAATTTTCGTTGTCACGTGGAACAAGGGAATGACACAATTTCCAAGTCGTATTATGAAAAATTTCACAGGAGTTGAAATCGACACACTTTTCACGAGACGCGATCCTTTGAAAGAATTAATCGACGAAGCCCATAAAAGAAATATCAAAGTTATTGCCTGGTTTGAATTTGGTTTTTCGTCATCGTATAAATTAAACGGCGGAAGAATAATTGAACTAAAACCTCATTGGGCGGCAAAGGATACAAGCGGAAATCTTGTTTCCAAAAATGGGTTCGAATGGATGAATGGATTTCATCATGAAGTGCAGGATTTTATTCTCGCATTAATAATGGAAGTAATTTATAATTATAAAATCGATGGTATTCAAGGCGATGATCGTTTACCCGCAATGCCCTCTGAAGGCGGTTACGATGATTTTACTATTGAACTTTATAAATCGGAACATGACGGACAAGAACCACCGAAAAATTGTAAAGACTCTGTCTGGATTGATTGGCGAGCAAAAAAGCTGAACGATTTTATGAAAAGGATTTATAAAACTGTCAAAACGCAAAATCCCAAATTGATTGTCTCCGTGGCGCCAAGTATCTTTCCTTGGAGTAAAGAAGAATATCTACAAAATTGGCCAACGTGGTTGAATGAAGGATATGTCGATCTTATTTGTCCGCAATTATACAGATACGATATTGATAAATATGAGAACTTGCTCAAAGGTATCGTTAACGATCAAATTGATAGAAAAAATATTCACAAATTTTATCCGGGAATTTTGCTAAAAGTTGGTTCTTATTCTCCTTCTGTGGATTTTCTTCATCAGATGATTTCTGTCAATAGAAAATATGGAATAAACGGTGAAGTGTTTTCTTTTACGAAGGATTAAAAAATTATCCGGAAAGCTTTTGGAAGGAGATTTATAATGACAAAGCAGTTTTCCCTTCAAGTTTGATTGAATGACGCTCCACAAATTATACACGAAGCTTGGGGCTTAGATGAATAGTTGTGCATTAGTATTCAACCGTTTAACATTTGAATTGATGCTCAGCGGTTGATGTTTGTTTGAACCCCAGTCAGCCGTGGCAAACTGGGATTAAAACTTGCTTCATAAAAAATTCAGTTTCTGATACGGGTCGAACTAACTTTTGTCTAACTGTTGACTCAGATGTTCAATAAAAAAAGGAGTGTTCTTAACCCTAGTGCCG
>JAHJVF010000380.1 GCA_018828505.1 Bacteroidota bacterium
ATTCTTTAGCGATGCTAATTTTTTCTTTAGCTCTTCTACACGAAGACGCTGCTCGTAAATTCCAACTTCATCTTTCTGGGAAGCAATGATCAATTCGTCAACAAGTTTTTCACCAATCTCGCCGGAGAGTTTTTTTAACAAGCTCTTCGCATAAGAATTATGTTTATCAATTGCCAATCTAAAGCCAAATCCAAATTCAGCATTATCTTCGAAGAGTGAATTCGACCAGGCAGGCCCTCTTCCCTCAAGATTTACACACCATGGTGTAGTAGGGAGATTTCCACCATAGATTGACGAGCAACCCGTAGCATTTGCAACAATTGTTCTATCTCCAAACAATTGACTGACGAGTTTAACATATGGAGTTTCGCCGCAACCAGAACATGCACCCGAAAACTCAAACAACGGCTGCATAAATTGTGAATCTTTAACTGTGGTTACATTAAGTTTTGTTCTATCAAATTCAGGTAATGAAAGGAAGAAATCCCAGTTTGCTCTTTCAGATTCACGGAGTGGAAGCTGGGGATGCATATTGATAGCTTTAAGCCGAGTCTCTTTCTTATTCTTTGCGGGACAAAAATCAACACAAAGTGCGCATCCCGTACAATCTTCAACAGCAACTTGAAGTGAATAAACTAAATTATCACCGTAATCCTTGGCTTTGAATTTAGTGTATTTGAAAGTCGGAGGTGCATCTCTAACATATTTTTCATCGCAGATTTTTGCCCGGATTGTTGCATGCGGGCAGACCAAAACACATTTATTACATTGAATGCAAACAACCTCATCCCAAACCGGAACTTCAAGTGCTATGTTTCTCTTTTCCCATTGAGCAGTTGCTACCGGATATGTACCATCGATTGGCATTTTGCTTACGGGGAGAAGATCACCCTGCCCGGCAATTATCGTTGCGAGAACATCTTGAACAAATTCAGGTGCTCCAGCGGAAACCGATGGGGTTAACTGAATCTTGCTTGTAACTTTACCCGGTACTTCTACTTTATAGAGATTAGCGACTGTCTGATCAACAGCATTGAAATTCATTGCAACAATCTTTTCACCTTTACTTCCGTATGTTTTTTCGATCGAATCTTTGATCATTGCGATTGCTTCATCCTTTGGAAGTATCTTAGAAATTGCGAAGAAGCAAGTCTGCATAATCGTATTAATCCTTGCACCCATACTGGTTTCTTCTGCAACCTTATATGCATCGATCACATAAAAATCCAATTTCTTCTCAATTATGCTGCTCTGGACTATTTCGGGAAGTGTGTCCCAAATTTTATCAGGCGAAACTTGAGTGTTCAGTAGGAATGTAGCTCCCTCAACTGTATCTTTGAGCATATCAAATTTTTCTAAAAAGCCTTGCTGATGACATGCGACAAAATTCGCAGAAGAGATGAGGTAGGTTGACTTAATTGGTTTCGAACCAAAACGTAAATGGGAAACTGTTGTTGAACCCGATTTTTTCGAATCGTAAACAAAGTAACCTTGAGCGTAATTATCAGTCCCTTCACCTATTATCTTGATAGAATTCTTGTTTGCACCGACCGTACCATCCGCGCCGAGACCATAAAATTTTCCACGGAATATCTTCGGTGATTCGATTGAGAAGTTCGGATCAAATTCTAAGCTTGTATTTGAGACGTCGTCGATGATTCCAATTGTAAAATGATTTTTCGGTTTGTTCTTCTTCAACTCATCAAAAACAGCAATAACCATTGACGGTGTGAATTCTTTGGAAGAAAGCCCATATCTTCCCCCAATAATTTTCGGTAAACGAAAATCGAGTTCGTCATTCGTAAATTTTTCTGTTAATGCGTTAACAATATCAAGATAAAGCGGTTCACCTGCGGATCCTGGTTCTTTCGTTCTATCGAGGACAGCTAAAGTTTTTACAGACTTTGGAAGTGAATTAACGAAATGCTCAATTGAAAATGGACGGTATAATCTGACTTTTAATACCCCAACTTTTTCTCCCTTTTCAACTAAGTAATCAACAGTTTCTTCAACTGCTTCTGCACCAGAACCCATAAGAATAATTACTCGTTCCGCATCCTTTGCACCATAGTAATCAAATAATTTATATTGTCTTCCTGTAATCTTAGCGAATTTATCCATTTGCTTTTGAACGATATCAGGACATACTGAATAAAACGGATTTACAGTTTCACGCCCCTGGAAATATACATCAGGATTTTGAGCAGTTCCTCGGATCACTGGTCTGTCGGGAGAAAGAGCACGCTTTCGATGAGCAATTACTAGATCATTATCGATCATCGCTCTCATATCATCAAGGGTTAATTCTTCAATCTTCATGACTTCGTGTGAAGATCTGAATCCATCAAAAAAATGGATGAAAGGAATACGAGCTTCAAGAGTAGCCGCCTGAGCTATCAAAGCGAAGTCCATTACTTCTTGAATTGAATTTGATGCGAGCATAGCGAAACCTGTTGAACGGGTTGCCATCACATCACTGTGATCGCCAAAAATCGATAACGCCTGGGCGGCGAGCGATCGGGCGGAGACGTGAAATACAGTCGGAGTTAACTCGCCTGCAATCTTGAACATGTTCGGAATCATCAATAATAATCCTTGCGAAGCAGTAAATGTTGTAGTCAATGCACCTGACTGCAATGCACCATGAACGCTTCCCGATGCACCTCCCTCACTTTGCAACTCGCTGACTACTGGTATATCTCCCCAAATATTTAATTTTCCTTCAGCCGACCATGCATCGCACCATTCTCCCATCGGTGAAGATGGAGTGATAGGATAAATAGCACACACTTCGTTTGTATAATAAGCTACATACGCGGCAGCTTCATTACCATCAATTGTAACTTTATTTCTTATGTTTTCCATTACTTTATGAAATTCCTATAATTAAGTATCAAATTATCTGATTATTTATTTACAATTTAATATTTCAATATTTAAGAATCACAATATTTAACAATATTCATCAATGAGACCCAAAAAGATTTAATCCAATGAAGTAATTTGATTTTTATCTCGAATTTTAAGTGAATAATGATGAAAACCTTGAGGTTGTCTCAAATGGTTCTCTTGATACATCCCGATGAATCGGAATTACTCGAGAACCTTTCTTTGCTGAGGTTTTCGAGTGTTTTTCTGACAGAGTCAGAAAAATATATCGAGAAAATATTACTTTTGAGACAATCTCTTCATTGTGACACGTTCTGATCATAAATTTTTAGTATTTAGTCAATTTACGTGCCGAAAAATTGAGCTAAAATTACTTGTTTTTAATTGATAAATCGCAAACAAACTCTCAAAAACGAGAATCGCTGAGATATATTTTCATTATTGAGAATTTTTAGTCTATTCGAAGATGCAAGTCATGAAAGATGTAAAAACAGATTAGTTTATAAGAAGATCAAGTTTCTTGTTAATTTCAATAAGATCTATAGGCTGGTAAAAAATAGCATCAGCTATTTTCATAAGGGAAGATTCAATTTTCTTATAATTTATCCAGGAATCCAAAAAAAGAATTATTTTTAGGTTAGGAAAATCAGTTTTAAGTCGGGTGATGGAATCTACTAATTTTTCTGATGGTTTAAGATCGGCAATAAAAATGTGTGGTTTAAGGGTATCAACAATTTTATGAACAAACTCAAACTGAGTAGTGGTCACGATCTTGAATCTGTTTTGTAGAAGTAAAGTAAGGCTGGTACAGAGATCGAGATCTGGAGAGAATAGAAAAACCGTCTTTTTTTTATCTAATAAAGTTTTTTCATCAGCCTTGGGCTCATTTCCGGTTATCACTGATGCTTCATTCACGGAATTGCTAACATCAATGAATGTGCCAATTTAACTCGGAATAGAATCCTCACTTATTACCATACTTGAGAACTTTTTATTTGAAATTTAGCATAAATTGAAGTTTATCTTAGGGTAATTCACTCCGCTTGAAAAATCGGCTTCTCATATCTGAAAATGTAAATTGAAATAATTTCAATTATGAGAAGTATTATCCCCTTCAGGTTTATCGGGGATACTTAAATCTTTAATCCGCCGGTAAAGAGTTGCAGAACTAAAACCAAGGATTTGTGAGGTTTTCTCTTTATCAAATTCGTTTTGAGTGAGGATTTTGTGGATATAATCTTTTTCAAAATTACGCAGGACATCGCTTAAGGTTCGACCCTCTTTGGTAGAAAACTCCTCCTCTCCGTCAGATTGAAATGGGAAATCATTTTTAGTTATGAAATCACCTTTACAGAATATTACGGCTCTTTCTATCAGATTCTCCAACTCACGGACTTCACCTTTCCACTGATGATTCATCAAATACCGAATTGCACTTGAGTCGACACCTTTTATGTTTCTTCCCATCTCTTTTCTATATTTATCTGTAAAATGATCGACGAGAAGCGGAATATCATCAACTCGTTCTGAAAGAGACGGAAGAATAATCTCGACAACATTTAGACGATAATACAGATCACTTCGAAATTTACCGCTTTCAACTTCCGCTGCAAGATCCTTATTTGTTGCGGCAATTATTCTAACATTGATCGGAATCGGGATCGTCGAACCGACTGGAATAATTTCTTGCTGCTCGATTGCTCTAAGCAGTCTAACTTGCAACGTCAATGACATTTCACTTATCTCATCGAGAAAAAGTGTACCGCCATCAGCAGTTTTGAAATATCCATCTTTATCTTTATAGGCTCCAGTAAAAGCCCCTTTTTTATGACCGAATAATTCACTCTCGATCAATGTTTCAGGAATCGCTCCGCAGTTAACAACAACAAAAGGTTTGTTACTTCTCAGTCCGTTGAAATGAATCGAACGGCTGACGAGTTCTTTTCCAGTTCCACTTTTGCCAGTTATTAATACGTTGCTGTTTGTTTGAGAGACATGCTTAATCATATCAAAAACAGATTGCATTGCTTCGCTTTTACCAACTATGTTGTTAAAAGAATATTCACGTTGTAATTCGCGTCTAAGAATTTGATTCTCAAGAGCTAATTGTTTGTAATCGAGGAGTCGATTAATTTTAATCAGAAGTTCATCAAATTCAACCGGTTTGAGAATGTAATCACTTGCTCCAAGCCTCAGAGCAGCAATCGCAGTCTCAAGTGAACCATATGCTGTAATTATTAATACAATAGTCTGAGGATTTATCTGTCCAACTTTTTCTATCAACTCAATGCCCTTCATCATCGGCATCTCAATATCAGTGATGATCAAATCAAAATTGGAATCGAGTGCTTTTTGAAAAGCGTCTGAACCATTTACCGCTTCGACAACATCATAACCTTCATCTCTAAGAACAAATGAAATCGATTCGCGAATTATCTGCTCATCGTCAACAACTAAAATTTTGTTTGCCATGTCTCTTTCTTTTTATTTAGAATCTGAATTAATCGGAAATTTTAATATAAATGTAGTGCCTTCTCCTTCTTCGCTTTCGACTAGAATCTCACCTTGAAAACTTTTCACGATATTATAACTAACCCAGAGACCTAATCCGGTTCCTTCCCCAATCTTTTTTGTTGTGAAGAATGGATCAAACAGTCGGGGGAGCGAATCTTCTGAAATTCCAACACCGTTATCCTGAATTAATACATTAACAGAACCATTTTCAAACTTACTTTGAACATTTATTACTGCAGGCGTCTTAAAGTATTTTCCCAGGGATGCATCTACGCACATTGCATCGATTGCATTTATCAAGATATTAATAAATACTTGCTGTACTTGATCGGGGACTAAAAACAATTGGGGTACTTTATCACTGTATCTTTCTTCAATTTTAATTCCCTTAGCCTTCTTACTTACCCGTGCAATTTCAATTGCAGATTTTAATATTTTGTTGATCTCTGTCGACTGTAATTCGTAAGTTGATCGACGTGAGAAATTTACAAGGTCCCGAATAATTCTGGAGATACGATTTGTTTGACTTTTTATCAGTTCCAGTTTTTGATTCGTAAATTCATCAACACTAGTTCGTTGGATTACCTGCACAAGTGAAGAAATTGAAGTCAGTGGATTTCCAACTTCATGAGCCAATCCCGCAGCCAAAAGACCGATACTCTCCATTTTCTGCGCATGAATCAATTGCTGCTCTAACTTTTTTTCCTCGGTTTTATCTCGGTGAATTCCGAAATATCCGACTAATTTACCGTTCCCATCAACGATCGGTGAAACAAGCAGTTCGGTATAAAATAATTGACCGCTTTTTTTTCTATTCTGAACCTCTCCTATCCATACCTTTCCTTGTGCAATACTATTCCACATATTCTTCCAAAAACTTTTAGAGTGTTTATGGCTGCTAAAAATATTCGGATTCTTTCCGATCAACTCTTCACGTGAATATCCGCTTGACCTTTCGAATGCCGGATTAACATAAATTATCTTACCGTCAACATCGGTTATCTCAAGCGGATTAACTGTATACTCAGCGACGTTTGCAAATCGGACTAAATCAAGTTCCTTCTCTTTTTGTTTGGAAATATCGCGAGCAAATACAAAACAATTAGAAGGTTGGGTGTGATTATTTGAAAATGGGGAGATAAAGAGCTGAACAGGAGTTTCAATCCCGATGGAACTTAAAAAAATTGTTTCAATCGATAGATACTCAACATTCTTAAATGCTCTTTGAAATGCATCTGTAAATTTGGATTGTAACGCCTTCGGAATTACATCGATGAAATTTGAGTGCAGTATTTCATCCGCAGGTTTACCGAAAAAATGCGCTGCAGAAAGATTGCTATGAAGTATTTCAAAATCACAGGAAAGAACAAAGCTCATATCGGGAAGAAAATCGAAAAAATGGCAGGGAATGTGAAAATTGGATTTGATACTTGGATTAATTGGTTTACTGACGACCAACTTACTTGGTTGATGATATGTGTTTTGCATTTTCATGCTATCTACCCTTGCGTACCCTCGCTTAAGTTTTTATCATTTATTTTCAACACAAAAATATCCTAAATAATCAATAATCTCAATGTAAATCAGATGGAGTGCAAATAAATGATAAATTGAATAAATTGGTGGTGCTATAAATGAGAAATTATTTTCGGTCAGTTCATAGCAGAAGGTTTCTATAAGATTTAAAGTAGTAACAAAAGTTACGCATATTTGAAAA
>JAHJVF010000381.1 GCA_018828505.1 Bacteroidota bacterium
AGAGCATTTTCGGCTAATTCGGTTTCTGATCTGCAAAGCAAATGAACATTGTGTCCGCGTTCCTTCATACCCGACATAATGTCCATCAAAAAGACTTCGCCGCCGCCCCACATTTGAATTGAATTAATGAAAAGAATGTTCATTTGAGATAGATCATTTTTTTTGTCTCGATGAATGAGCCTGAACGCAATTGATAGAAGTATACGCCACTGGTTAATTCGGAATTCGGAGTGTGGAATGCGGAGTGGTGGATTCCTGCTCCTTTTACTTCATCCATCCGCCAGTGGCGGATTGCAATTTCTCTTCCTAGAATATCAAAGACTTTAAATTTTGTATGTAAAGGGTTCTCATCTAAATCAGACAGGGTATTTTTATTTTTTATAATCAAAAGGGAAGTGATGAATCGTTCTTAGATTAAAAAAGTTTTTCCTTAAATGATTCAGGCAGAAGTATGCTAAGATTTGGATTAGACTCGATCAATCTCAAAATATCTGCAAGGTCTTTTCCCAAGGGATGCCTGCACATAATAGCAATGAGGCACAAGTGCATTCGCATTGTCTTTTGCTTTGACGTCTTTCAGTGTCAGAATAAGCCCAGACTTTACCGAGAAGCACATCCTCGATTGCAGCGACTTTAAGCTCATATCCCAAAACTTTTTTTACAATTGCTTTATTTATGAAGCTCTGATACCGTTCATCTTTTTGAATTTGAATTCTTAAATAAGAATCTTTTGAGCTTAAATTGTAGCTATGAGTAAATTCTTCTACTTTGAAAATCTCTTTCACTTGGTTTATAAATTTCTCTAATGAATCAACTGCCAGGACAATATCCAAATCAAGACTTACAACAGGTTCAACGTAGGCATTTACTGCTAAACTGTCAATTATACAATAATCCACATTTAATTTTTTAAGCAGAGCAATAAACTTCGATAGAATATCTCCGTTATCATTTAATACACTATTAAAGAAAGCTTTCTCAGTCATATTGAATTAAAAAATCAAATAGAGGTATTAAACAACCTTTTTCTTTGAATCATTCTTACTTTTATTTAAGCCAATCAACCTCTTTTTATGCTTCTCCTGTAAATGAATATAATATTCAACGACCCTTTTCGGATCATGATTAAATTTTTTAGAAATATTTTGTCTTGCTTTCCTTACTCTTTTAATTGTTTCGTCGTCTTTAAACATTTCCTTCTCCAATTAATTCTAAAGGTGTAATTAAAAGTGGAACGTGTAATTCCAACACTTTGTTAACTACTCAAAAATGTTATTTTTCCACTGCGAATGCACTTGTGCCTCATTGCTATTATGTGCAGGCATCCCTTCGGAATATGTTCGTGTCCATTTCTTTCTTGCAAGCATTTCAGGCTCTTTACGAATTTAATAATAGAAACTAGGAATTGAGCTTTCAATGTAAACCATTGGCTTCATCTTTCAGTTAAACCTGAATACTCTATACGACAACTCATTATTGTAAAATCGTTATTCATTTTGCTTTTAAAGGAAATCTATCCGGTTGTTTTATGATTTCATCAGTCAGGTCAATGTCTAAGTCACGCCAATAAAAATGACCTGGATAAACTTCTTCGACATTCAAAATTTTATGTACAGGCACATCCTTAAACCATAGAAATTCAGTAAAGGGTAAAAATAATTTCTCTTTACCAGTATAAAGCCAAATCCCATTATTAGAAATATTTGTAACCTCAACTGTTGAAGTGTTTTTCCCAAGCACTTTTGAATTCATCGTAATGTTCCTCGATAATAATTTCTATTTCTTTCAATTGAGCCCGTGAGAGATTATAATTCTTTGCCAACTCTGTTTCAGGTGCTAACCAAAATTTCGCTTCTCCATCTTGACATATGACATTCTAAAAACTGTTAATCAAGTGACATGTATTAATTTTGAATCAATCATTTCGCTTACTTTTTGGACAAACAATTTCATTTGTTCAAAGTAGGCAAGAACTTCATCTTTCGAAATCGTAGCAAAGTCCTGATAATCTACAGAATTCCGTTTTTGATATGCAAGGTTCAGGATCCTTCCTAATTCTTTATCGAATTTATTAGTATGAATGTAATTTTTATTGAAGTAACCGATAAGAAGTCTATGTTTTGATGTTGAAAATCCATCCAAGAGTGCTAAAGAGTTTACGATATAAAATCCAGCATAATAAATTCTGTTCATTGCAAGCGATAATAGACCTTCATCTAACAAGAGTTTAATTTCCTTTATAGTTTCAATTGCTTTTTCTTTTCTATAATTGACTAGATCAATTAAATTCTTTTCTTTCAAATAGGAACACCTTGTGATTTAACATTTTTAACAAATGGCATTAATCTGTAGGTTACTTCAAAATTTGTTTTAGATAAAAATTTTGGATCGAAAACTATCTCATGCTCTATGCCATAATCTATAATTACACTTGATATTTCATATTCCTGCTTCCAATCGATAGATTCCTTAGTAACAATAAGGATATCAAGATCACTATCGGTTCTTTCCATTTTTACTTGTGAACCGTAAAAATAGATAGACTCAATTAGTGTCCCGAATTTGCTGAGCAGAATCTCTTTTAATTTCGAGAGATGATTTAAGTTTTTATTTTTCATTTGATTACTTCTTAAACTCTTTAACAATCTTATCTATTTCCTCTTCGCTGATTCCTGTGCCGAGGATTTTTCCGCTTTGAGATTTTGGAACTTCTCCTTTTTTATATGTGTAGCTTTCTTTCAATGGTAGATTACCGGCACGAACACGCATTCGTTCTTCAATTGCAGGAATCCAACCTGTAGTCGATTTTTCGGAAGGTGATTGCGTAATGTGTGTTGACCCCGCAAACGAATTTAAGCTTCCACCCGAATCTTGATTGATGGGATTGACTTCGAATGCAAGCTTTTTATAATTCATCAAATGTTTTGCTGTGACATTTTCTGAAATGATTGAACCTCCCCAAGTCCCAGGTCCAAGCGTCATTGCCGGATAAAGTGCAGTGGTATATCCAACAGCTCCGAGCGAACCAACTGTATTCACTAAAATCCTAAATGAAGGTTTTTCGAGAGCAAACTTCATAATAATATCTTTGTCATTCGAATGGATTACGAGAGTATGACCGAGTCCGCCGAATTCTAAAAGTTCAATACATCGATGACAGCCATTCAACCAGCCCTCTTCGGTATAGAAAGCTAAAATCGGTGAAAGTTTTTCCATTGAGAGAGGTTCGTGCTTACCGACCGAATTCAATTCGCAGAGCAATACTCTTGTATTTGCAGGAACGGTAAAACCGGCTTTTTGTGCAATTGTGGGAGCAGTTCGTCCAACGATCTCAGGATTTATTCTGCCTGATTTATCAACAAGAACAGCTTCAAGCATTTTCTTCTCTTCCTGGTTAACAAAGTAACCGCCGATCCGTTTGCATTCTTCAATTACTTTTTCACGCAAAGGTCTGTCGCAAATTATCGCCTGCTCGGACGAACAAAGCACTCCATTATCGAAGGTCGTTCCGGTAAAAATATCTGCAACCGCTTTTTTATAATTTGCGGTCCGCTCAATGAAAGCCGGGACGTTGCCAGGTCCAACACCATACGCAGGTTTACCGGCGCTGTAAGCTGCTTTCACCATCGGAGTTGAACCGGTTGCCAATATCACAGCAACATTCCGGTTTTTCATCAATTC
>JAHJVF010000382.1 GCA_018828505.1 Bacteroidota bacterium
CGTCAATCGACGGACTAAACAAATTCAAAATACTAAATTCAAAAACCAATAATCAAATGTTGCGTTTTTTTGTTAGTTTTTAATGTTTTGAGTTTTGAATTTGTTTAGTGCTTAGAAATTCGGATTTAGAATTTAAGCTTTTTGCAGCGTTCTACATGATTTTGCGTAACTTTAAGTATTAGCTAAAAATCTTCAAGCCAGTTTTTTACAATAAACTTATTCGATTTTAGCTTGTTCTTGATCTGAGTTATTACAAGACTACTGTAATAGATCGCTGTAGATCCAGTTACCTGAAAATCAACAGATTGGCCTGCAACTAACACCGCACCATAAATTGCAGATGATCCTGATGCCGCTGCTGTAATTGAGGAATTTCCGAAAATCAATACGATCCCATTGTAAGTAAAATTGCCGCTCCAACTCATATTACCATACACAACCAGTACACCAGAACCGGAAGCATTCCCTGCAAAATTAACATCCCCGGTTACATAAGTTATTTTCGGTTCAGCAAGCGTTCCGAGTGTGGTTCCGCTTGAATATGTACCGCCTGGCATTATAATATCAGCAGCTTGAACGAACTGCCCTGCGAGCGCAGAATAATTAATGCTGTCTGTGCTCACACCAATACTCGGTGTTCCGCCTGTTCCTGTAATATTTGATTTAACTTTGCTGGATAATGAATCTGCGATCCTTATACTGTCCGAACTATTATTTACACTTATACCGAGAACGCTGCTGCCAGCTCCGGCAGTCCCGTCAGGATTTCTATCGTGTCCGCTGATTAAAATATTTCCATTTAACTTGAGATCTAAATTAGTTGCCGAGATGCTTAAACTGGAATTTATATTTGGTAGAGAAATATTATCCCAGATAAGGTCTACTCTTGAAAGAGAATTTCTTCCGAGGAATCTTGCCGTTGATACAACTCTAACCGTATCTCCCCCTGTGATCGAGACATCATATTGCCCGCTCATTAAGTTATTTGATGGAAAATTACCGCGAAGGCTTTTGTTCCTTCTCAATTTATTTAAATACAATTCCAAAGAGGAATTAGCAATTGATCTCGCTTGTACTTCTTTGAAACCCTCGGTTGTTTCCTCGACGCTCATAGAAGTTTTGGAATTGATGCCTATTATGATCGCACTGACAATTATCACTGAGAATAAAATTATGATTATTGTTGAATTTCCCATTTAAGGTTCCTCATGTATTAGTTCAAATTTCTTGGTTTAATTAAAACCGACTTTTCAAAAAATGGATAATAATCTTTAACTTTTGCATCGGACTCCAAACGTAGTTCTATATTAATGGATTTAATGAAAATGGGAGTCATAGTTTCAGAACCATTAACATCAAAATATCTTAATTTGAATTTCGTCAATCCTGAGGAGGCAACTTTTGATGACTCAGCACCAACTATTCGATATAACACTCTGTCGTTCGGATTAGGAGTGTGAGCAGCACTGCCAAGTGATCCCAAAACATACTTTATGGTATCGACTTTACCACTCAACTTAATATCTGATAGGAAAGTTAAACTTGATGAATCAGCATTTAAGATTGGATCAACCGGAGATTTGTATCCAATCCTGCGAAAATCATTTTCAATTGTTGAGGTTAGAGTCAGAAGATTAGATTGAACCATTTGTTCAACATTTGTTTCGTTTGATTCCTCTCCGATATCGAATGTTAACCGCATTAACATCAGAATGATGAGAGAACCAATCACTACAGAGAGAATTATTTGAATATAGTTTCCCATTGACTTACCAACAAGTGAAAATTCTACTGAGATTTATTTTCTGAGTTAAGTTTCCGCCTGTCAATTCCACGTTAACTTTCTTCAAATATGTATTGGATATTGATGTGATATCAGGATAGTCTTGCTCAACGTATATAACTTTAACGACGGCTGTTATCGCTCCAGCGTCATCAGTTGTAATTGTACGTGAGTAATTATGGTAATCATCAACATCATCGAAGGCGGGATAGACTTCACTTTCTGGACCAAATGACGAAGCCGGTGTCAAATTGTTTAACGATGTAGGAAAGCCTGCCAAAGTATTTTCATCAAAAGATTTTGTCTTGATCTCTTCAATGATACTTTGAGCAATCGAGATAGTTGAGAGTGCAGAACGATTTTCAAGTTTTAAGGATATATTCTGAAGAGTTGCTGTATTGGTTGAGAGAATCAAGATTCCCAAAATTCCTAAGCCTGCAGCAATCAATAATAATTGGTTCGAGTGCATTTGTTCGAATATTTTCTATTTCATTTTACATTATTTTTTAGTTTTATACCTATTAATCTCCTGCTCATATTGCTGAAGTTTACTCTCTATTACTCTCGCATCTGTACTTTTATCAACTAAGCGGTCTTTTAATGTTGGAAGCAACCGTGCCTTTAACACAATAATCAGTTCCTTTTTGGCAGTTACCTGTACATCGCTTCCAGTCAAATAACGAATTCCGAACACCCACCATGGGAGATCCTTTAAAATTGGAATTCCACTTCGTTCGGTTCTTTCTTCATTGATGAACAACCCTCCAATTATTGTTTCTTCACCGTCGAGCAATAGTACATTTGTCGTTGCTTTAGTTCGCTTGACTTCAGTTGTAAATTGTCCTGGGAGTGCAGTACTTCTCTCAACAGTTAGGTCAAGTAAAACATAATTCTTCCCATTTTCATTCAATACATAAGGTGTTACTCTGATAATTGTACCTGTACTATAGAATCGTTCGATAGTGTTTCCGGCAAAGTCTTTTTCGCGGGTTGAAAAATCCGCACCAACTTGGATTTCTCCTTTAATCCGGTCTCTAACAGTGATTTGTGGACTTGCAATAATTTCACCGATATTATTCGATTCAAAGAAATTAAATAATGCCGTAGCTTTTCCCATCATATTCAACATTTTGAATTCTGAATTAGCTCCCATAGCAAAACCAGTCGAAGCTTGGCTGGAGGATGAACTTTCACTTCCATCTATTCCACCAGAAGAAAAAAGACTCGAACTAGTTTTCCCAAGTTCTGATCCAATATTCAATCCGTCCCGCGAGAGCAGCCATTTCCAATTCATTCCGGTTTCTTTTGAGCGATTGACATCGAGTTCAAAAAATACTGCTGAGATTGCGACTTCGCGTGTATCGAAATCGACACCCTTCAAAGCATCCGGGATGTCTTCCACCTTAGTAGCACTTTTAATCGGGTAGACTTTTATGTATTCATGATTCTCAAATATTTCATAATCGTTAAGTTTCGTAATCAATTGTAATGCTTTATACCAATGCATCAAATCAATGTCAATTCCCACAGGTGTTGAATTTGGTATCTCAGAAAAAATAACTTTGTTAATCGCACGTTTTGAAGTCTTACTTAAAAGATCGAGGGCTTGATCAAATGATGCTGTGCCTGAAATCGTTACCATACCACTTTGTGAAGGCTGGGCTAATGACCTCAAATCCCGTTCTGATTGAGCAAAGGCTATTGTAGAGAAAATGATACTAAAAATTATTAATACTCTTCCCATTATTTCGTCTCCTTTCGGTCTAAATTTTTCATTCTCAAAATAATCTGTTCGATTATTCCACCGCGATTTATAAGAAATTCACACAGTTTGTTTTCCTGATCGATTTTTGTGAGTACACCGAGATAAACTTCGTCACCTTCGATCATTGTGAAAGAGTTCCCGCTTTTGTCAACAATGAATGCACCATCAGGAATAATTGCGAGCAGATTCGCACCATCAACTTCCAACAATCCATCATAGTTCGGAGGTATATCCGAATAAATTAAAGGATTAAAGAAATTTCTCATATTCGTGTTTTCGTTAAGATGAGCGGGTCTGGCCGGAATTGAGAAATTCTCGTCATTTGTGAAATAAGCTTCGAGTTCGATGTCGAAAAAGATTTGGTAATTAGTCCGACCAACTTCGTCAGTAAAGGTACCCACTTTCAAATTCGCATTATTGATCTTATAAAGATTGCGTGCATTTTCAAGATTATCAATCAATTTGACTACATCCTTAAATTCACCATTCCCCTTGAGGTGAAAAATATCTTTACCAAACGAGCCTGAAAAAGTTGTTTGTACATGCTCGATGTTCATTTCTGTTTGCTCGGAAAATGATTGAGCAATATTTATGATTTCATTATAAGCATCATGAGAGGAAAGTCTGTACGGAATGACTTTATCATTATTTGCGAGTAAGGTATCCAATAATGCAAGTTTTTTCTCTAGGGTATTGACCTCATCTAAAAGATAATCTTTATGAGTTAACCGCGAATTGACTGCGGTTATTTGATCGGCAATATTTCTATTCACTTTCGGTTGATGAATATAGATATACCAGCCGCTTGATCCTGTTACGATCACAAATAGAAGAATTACTAAAAGTGTATTTTTTAATTTTGGTTTCATTTTGAACTAACCTGATATCCAAATTTTTCCGGGTCAGCAATAATCTCAAATACGTTTATCTTCTTTTCGCGGATCCTTTGGTTGAGAATATTTTTGATATTGCTGTTCGAAAGATTCTGCGAGAAATCCGGAATTGATTTTCTTCCGAGGCTTACTCCGGTTAGATTTATTCCTTGATCTGAAAGCAATATACTCGTAACCCACATGTTGCTTTTTTTCAAATCATAATCATCAATTTGATGAAGGAGATTAA
>JAHJVF010000383.1 GCA_018828505.1 Bacteroidota bacterium
GGAGGAAGAGTGCATTACGCAATTCCAATCGTGGCAGTGTCTTAATCCGAATGTGTGCCCCAGCTCATGTAGAATCTCCTTTTCAAGTCTATTCAGTGAAATACTATCGTCAGAGGGCAAACCATAAAACTCCTGATGCAGCCGGCACGATGAGACAATCGCAGCTCTTCCGTTGAGCTGTGCTTCACCAAATACAAAAGTTAAAACCGGGACGAATAGGTCAAAGTCTGTAAGCACAATTATTTTTTCAAATTCGTCATTATGCTTTTTGATTATTTGTTCAAGAATCTTTGTTGAATAGTATTGATTGCGGGGTGGAGAGAAAAAGTCTACCGGATTTAGCTCGGCGTGAATTACTTTCCACTCAAGGGAAAATGTTCTGCTTAAAACATCAACGACGTGTCCGACTGCTGAAGTGTTAGCAAAATTGAACAGAATAGCTGCTGCTTTTTGTCCCATTAATCTTTTCGAAAGTCATACTTTTTTATTTTATTATAAAGTGTAACCCGATCTATTTCAAGAGCAGCAGCAGCTCTTGTTACATTCCAATTGTGTTTGATTAAAACTTTCTTAATGTGAAGTTTTTCAATATCTGATAAAGAGTCGGACATTCCTTTTGTGTTCTCAATTTTAAATGGGAGATTGTCCACCTGAATTTCAGGAAGAGTTCCTACTACCATTGCACGCTCAATTGCATTTTCCAGTTCTCTTACATTCCCGGGCCAATTATAGTTGAATAAAACTTCCATCGCCTCCTTTGAAATATTTTTAATCGGTTTGTTCATAAGCCGCGAAAATTTGTGCACAAAAAATTTCGCAAGCACAGGAATATCCGACCTCCTTTCTCTCAATGGCGGAACATAAATAACAAAGACATTTAAGCGGTAGTATAGGTCTTCTCTAAACCTTCCTTCTTCGACAAGCTTTTCAAGCGGTTCATTTGTAGCTGAGATCAATCGGAAATTCACTTTGACGAGTTCATTCCCGCCAACCCGATGGAATTGTTTCGATTCAATCACACGCAGCAGCTCAATCTGCATCTTTGGAGATAAGCTTCCGACTTCGTCAAGAAAGAGAGTTCCGCCGTCTGCCATTTCTATTTTGCCTTTTCTTTTATACTGCGCTCCTGTAAAAGCTCCTTTTTCATGACCGAATAATTCGCTTTCTAATAATGTTTCGGCAAAAGCGCCGCAGTTTACGGGTATTATCGGATAATATTTTCTCGGCGAGTTGATATGAATTGCCCGCGCAATAAGCTCTTTGCCCGTTCCGCTTTCACCTCGAATCATTACGGTAGTATCTTGAGGAGCAACGATTTGAATAAACTCGAAAACTTTTTTCATTTCAGGGCTTTCGCCGACTAAATCCTCAAGATTTAACATTTCATCAATTCGAGCTTTGAGTGCAATATTTTCACGTTGAAGGTTTTTATGTTTGATAGCTTTTTCTATCAAGTGTGAAAGTTCGTCCGGATCGATTGGTTTTGTAACGTAATCAAAAGCTCCATTCTTCAATGCTTGAACTGCTGTTGGTACGGATGCATACGCTGTAATTATAATTACAACACATTCCTGATCAACGGCTTTTACTTTTTCAAGAAGCTCTAACCCGCTCATCTTCGGCATTTTTATATCGACGAGCATGATATCCCACTTATCGGGTTTTAGAATTTCAAGAACGTTGAATGCATCTTCGGATACGTCAACTTTGTACCCATCCTCTTCAAACCAATGTTTAAGGGATTCGCGAACGACTTGTTCATCGTCCACAATTAAAATTCTTGTTTCGCTGTTCATTATAAACCTCGATTAGGCTGATTCTGTAATTATTTCTATCGGAAGGGCGATCCGGATTATTGTCCCTTCACCGACTTTGCTATCGACAGTAATTTTTCCTCTGTGCTGTTCAACAATTCCATAAACAACTGAAAGACCTAAACCCGTACCTTTACCACTGTTTTTAGTAGTAAAGAAAGGTTCAAAGATTTTGTCAAGATTTTCGGGCGGAATTCCACACCCGGTATCGGCAATTTCAATTATAACTTTCGACTTATCGCGAATTAGGTCGACACTTAAATTCCCGCCGTTTGACATTGACTCAACGGCGTTGATCAAAATTGCAACAAGCCCCTGCTGAATTTGGTTTTTGTCACAATCGATTACATACGACTCACAACTAAACTTTTTGTTCAGTGTAATGTTATTTATCTTAAAATGATGAGAGACCAATAAAATACTTCGTTCAATAATATTTATCAGGTCGTTCTTCTCAATTACATTCTCCGACGCTCTTGCGAATAAGAGGAGATTTTTAACTATGTTGCCGCATCTTTCAGATTCCGATGAGATGATTTCTAAGAATGAAATTATTTTATCGGTTTCAACATTTTCTTTTTGGTTTTTTAGCTTCTTAGTTATCAGCTTGCTATATGTCAGGATTCCTTCCAAAGGATTATTGATCTCATGTGCAACTGTAGCTGAAAGCTTACCGAGCGACGCAATCTTTTCTATTTGAACGATGTGTTCATAAATTTCTTTCAGTTGATTTGTCTTCTCCTGCACTTTGAGATTTAAAGTTTCATTCCACTCTCTTATTTCGTTGTAAGCTTTATTAAGGTTTTTAGACATTTCATTGAAATCGAGTGCAAGTTCACCTAACTCATCTTTAGATTTTATATCAAGAGTGTAATCAAGATTGCCGTTACTAATTGCCTTCGCCCCTTTTATCAACTCATTAACTCTTGTGTGAACCATCATCCAAATAAATATTCCGGAAAAGAACGCCGTTAGAAGCGTAATTATGATTGAAGATATAATCAAAGTTCTTCTGTTGACTGCAATCTGCTTATCAATTGAATCGAGAGACATTTGTATATCAAGAACACCAAGTATTTCAACATTTGCAGGATGAACGTGGCAAGGAGCATCCGAACATTCAACTTCATTCGGAATAGGAATTATCAAACCAAGAATTCTATTTCTATTTTCATTTTCAAAGATTCGTATTCTTTCTTTATCGGTGAGATCGGAGCGAGGTTGTGTTTCAAAGTGACATGGTTTACATGACTCAGAAGTTAAGTCCGCAGTAGTAAATATTTCTGCTTCTTTAGTTGAAAATATTATCTCCCCCCTCTTATTGTAAATTCTTATTCCATCTACCCCCGGTTCATCGCCGATGGTTTTTATGATTTGGTGCACGTCCTCACGTCTATTTAGAAGCATCCCGTATCGGGTTGAACGTTTTATGATATCACCACTTCGAATAGTGCTCATCATAACTAATTCCATGATCTGAGATTCCTGGCGATCGATAGAATAGTAAGTATCGATTGTAAAAATTATCACCAGGATGATTATAAGACTTACGAATAATCGGAAGGCAAGTGTTCTATGAAGTGCAAACCTACGCCGCATGTTAAAACCAGATTTCTTAATGCAAAATTACCCAGCTTTTGACCTAATAGCAATTTAGGTTAAATCAATTCCATAATAAAAATTCGAATTCCGGGACCTCACCATCATTTCCTCCGCACTCCCGAAATCCGAATTTTGTTTTTCTCTTTTTACTTATGGATTAAAAATTTATTTTAATGTTATACTTTTTCCCAATCTTTCTTGTAATTGAATCCTGCAAATGTCGGACTTTCAGGATTATGACATATCTTGCAAATTTTTTCGTCCCCTTTCCCGAG
Organism: Bacteroidota bacterium; assembly: GCA_018828505.1. GTDB lineage: Bacteria > Bacteroidota > Ignavibacteria > Ch128b > Ch128b > JAHJVF01. The sequence continues at coordinate 3,692 of JAHJVF010000383.1, forward strand.
TACTAATCCTTTTTTAATTCCTTCATCTTTCTTGTCCTTACCATGGCCAGTCTTATAAGAAGAACCCGGACCATGACAAGCTTCGCATGTTATTCCATCTTCTTTTTTATTAGATGCCAGTCTTTGATCTTTTTCAAAGTAACCGGTTGCATGACACTTTAAACACTCTTCAGACTCGGTTGGGGGTTTCTTCAATCCTTTCTTTTTAGCAATCTCTTTTGATTTTTCATTCTCGAGAGTTTTATATGCTTCGGCATGTTTTGTTTTGAGCCATTTATCATAAATCATTTTTCCTTTTTCGCCTTTGTGACAGGCAGAGCAGACTTTCACTCCGATAAATTTATTTTCCTGAGAAAACAACTCCGCAGAAAAGCTGCATATAAAAAAAAACGAAAAAAGAATTAACGTCAACGATTTAAATTGTTTCATAAACTATCTCCGTATTACTATTTTTTATTGAAAATTAGTTTTAATAGTTGAACATACTCTTTATTATTTAGGTGATCAGGTAAATTTGTCAAAAGGTCGCCGCCATCATACATTGTTGTGCCGAGCAGCGGATTATTGGTAGCTTCCCCCATGAAATTTTTAATGGTTAGCAAATCTTCGCTTAAAAGTTTGTTGTGTGCTCGACCTTGATTTAATTTTGACAAATGGATTTGATCGATAGCTTTTACTTTTAGCAGCCAAAGTTTATAAATATCTTCAAAAAAGAAATTGTTGATATTGAGAAGAACATCTGAATTGATTTCCTGAATAATACAATTTATCGGAGATGGAATTGATACAACTCCCCATTTTCCAATCACCCATAAAATAGGTTTATCTTTATCAACTTGACTGCCAACAAAGGGAAATTGAAAAGTGCTTATTCTTCTTACAACATTTTGAGCGAGATGATCGATGCCCAATAAGTATTCTTCTTTATCGTTTTTTTTGATCCAAACGTGATTTTTAGAAAATAAAAGATCTGAAGGAATTTCTCTGTCGTTGTCGAATTTACGATTAGGATTTTTTTCTTCAAGAGCGATATCAGATTTTATGAGCTTATTTGAGCTGCCTTGATCGTGAATCGCCTTATCGAACGGACAGTTCTCACAATCAAAATCCCGGTCGCAGATTTTGTAATCTACATAACCTGATTCCATATAAATACATTTAATCGACTTAGAATTTATCATTACGGTTAAGATCTTTTCATTCTGTCATTAAAAATTCTTTAGCGAGCACGTCCCATTTATCGGGAGAGATTATCTTTGCGAATCCTAAAACGGGCAGACCGCCGTCCTGCATCACTAAACCCAGTTCGTTTGTTGACGACATTTTTTCTTGAAGCATATCGATTGTATTTTCTCCCCAAGACAGAGCAAGTTTTCCTGTAAGTAAATTTTTGAAAACGGATTTTGGTCTGTCGGTTTTGACTTTCATTAACCAGCCGTCAGTGTAAGGTCCAAGATTTAGTAATTCAGGTCGATTTATTATATCATTATTTATCTCAACAACTTTCCCGCTGACCGGTGAAAGTATGTCTACATTTTTATTTTCAAAATTTAACTGCCATCCTTTTTCACCTTGCTTAACTTTTTCCCCTACAGCAGGCAAATGAATCTTATCTGTTTTACCTAAAAATTTTTGTGTAAAATCATCTATTCCAACTTTTACAAGATTATTTTCAACCGGCAGCGCCCACGCGTGACCTTGGTGATAGTAATATCCTTCAGGTAAACTAAACCATTGACTTAACGCTCCGCGAATCTGTCTGAATATTTCTGCTCTCTGCAGGCTTGGTTCCGGTTTGCTTAAAACATGCCAGAAAAAGATCAGCACTATCAGATATCCGATTACTAGTAAATATTCGATTCCTTTTGTTTCAAAAATATCTACGTAATAGAAACTTTCCATTTTGAAGACTCCGTTTTTTGAGTTACTATTTCAATTTCACCTAATTGATCCTGTCTTTTTGCCCAGTCAGGCATATCGCTTAATATCGGCATACGATTTACAATCCATCTGAAGACCCAAATCTCAGCACTTATCACAGCAAGCGTTACGACTATTTCCATCCAGGTTGGATAATATCTAACTGCTTCATACCACTTGAATGCGATAACAGAAACATTAAGGCGGTTAAGGATAATCCCTACGAGAGTAAGTACGGCGCTAATTTTAATAAGGTTTATTTTTTTGCTTTGATATCCTTTGATAAAGAGGAAGCAAGGCACAAGTACAAATACGATTATCTCAATTAAGAACCATGCACCCCAACCTGAATTCAAGTAAATCCATTGTTTCCCATGAATGAAGACAAGAGCTTTTAAGAAAATATAAACAAACATTGCTCCAGCACAGATCTTAGAGAGACCAATTACAATATCATTGTGTGACTTGTGTATTTCATGGCTTATCCGGTGCTTAAATACTTTGTGGCTAATTGATCCTTCAAAAATGACCATTGATAAACCCGCAAAGATGCTTGAAACAAAAAAGAGTATCGGAATGAATTCAGTATACCACAACGGATGAATTTTTGATTTTGCCATCAAATAAAGCGCACCCAAACCGGATTGGTGAAGCGTTGATAATGTAATCCCGAATATCACCGTACCAAGCGTTAGAGTAGTTAATACTTTTCTTGTTTTTTTCCAACCCAGCCATTCCGCAGCAGCCGGAGAAAATTCAATAAACTCAGCAAGCATATAAAGCAAGAAATGCCAGGCGACAAGAAATAAAACCGAACTCACCCCGAACGAATTTCCGATGATTGGATTGATTACGTTCCAGGGTCTGCCAAGATCAAGAAGCAAAGCTCCGGCATAGAAAACGTAAGCCAAAAATCCGTTCAGAACTGTCACGCGAATTATTGGATGATATTTTTCTACCCGCATGATGTAAACAATAAAAGTAAGCACATAAGCTCCGCCGGCGAATGCAACACCTGTTATTACATCGAAGCCAATCCATAATCCCCACGGATAATCTTGAGATAAATTTGTTATTGTTCCCAACCCGAATGCAAATCGAATTACAAGCAGTATAGCTCCTGTCAACATTATTATTCCCGTAATAATGTTAAATGGAGTGAGAATTTTTCCTTTCGGCTTTAATTCACTCAAGAAGAATTTGAAAAACTTTTTGAATTCCGATGCAAAGAATGAAAAAGACTTTCTCTTAGTGCCCATTTCCCCCCTCGCTCTCTGTCAGACTTTTTTCACGTTTAGTTGAATTACTCAAAGCAAGCAGGAAAGCAGGGAAGAGAGTTAAAATAACCGGAACAGCATATAAAAATTCTTTTGTCAATTCAGGATAAGCATCGTTACCAAGATCATTACGGAATTTCAACTTCTCAAATGGAACGGAAGAAAGATACAATACCCCTGTACCCCCAACTTCGTGTTCTCCATAAATGTGTTTTACATAACTATCCGATTCAGAATAAATTCTTCGATTAGCTTCATGTATTAAATCGCTGCGTTTTCCGAAAACAACAGCTTCAGTCGGGCAGTTTTCAGCACACGCGGGCAATTCTCCTTTTTCAAGTCTTTCCCAGCACATAACGCACTTTGAAATTTTCGGATTCGCACTGAAATACTCGAATTTTGGAACATCAAATGGACATGAAATCATGCAAAAACGACAACCCATACACTTGCTGCCATCCCATACAACAGGACCTTCTTTGGTTTTGTACATTGCTTTTGTTAAACATGCAGCAGCACAAGCTGGTTGAGCGCAATGCATACATTGTTCTTTGACGAATATTTCATTTCCGTTGACTTCGAATCTATTTACAACCGTCCATGAGTTCTCCGAAGTTTTTCGCAATGACTTATAAAGTTCATCAGAGTCATCTGAAGGTTCAGGAAGTTTATTCACTTCTGCACAAGAGTATTCACATGACCGACAGCCGAGGCATTTAGTTGTATCGATAAGTATGCCCATCATCTCAACATTTTCTGATGCTTTGGCATTACCACCGATAAAAGTTGCTCCTACAGCCATACCAACTGTGGTCAAGAAGTTTCTTCTATCCATTAATTTTCTCCATACAATAATTTTATGTCGACAAAAGTTTTAGGACTATTCTTGTTTCAAGAATTCTTTTTCAAATTTTTGTACTGACTCTTGGTCAAAAAGTCCTAACACCCCTTCACAAATATTTCCGCCATCGTACAATGTTGCCCCAACAGCTTCCATCTTTGGTGAAAGTGCTGAAAGAAAATCTTTGAAGCGTGAGATTTCATTCTTCATCCAGGAAACAACTTCTTCACCAATATGAAGCGAAAGCAAGTTTTCTTTTAAATTGAGTGGTTCAATGTTAACGATCCATCCATCTTCATAAGGTGCCTGTCTGATCAGTGTTGAATTCTCAGTTACACTTTTATTAACGGAAATTACTTTCCCGTCGATTGGCGATTTGATTTTCAGAGACTTACCGCTCATTTCAATTTCAGCGATCTCTTCACCTCTTTTGATCAATTGACCAGTATGAGTAACTTTTTTTACACGGAATATCCCGAGAACTTTATTCAGGAAATCGTCTATACCGATTTTTGCATTTCCATCTTTTTCGATTTGCATCCAGCTGTGATTCTCGGCGAAGTACATTCCCTTTGGAGTTAAAATGGAATCTTTTGAGAATACTGCGTAGCTTTGAGGCGGGCGGGGCTCAGCGGTTTCAATTTGTTTTTTTTCTCTAATTTTAGTGACTATCAAACCAACTGTGATGACTATTATAAACATTAATGCAACAAATATTGCTGTCATGGCACTTCTTCCTTATGTTTTTTCAAAAACAACAACAATAAAAGTGCCAGAACCGTGATTTCAGTCGCTCCAAAC
>JAHJVF010000384.1 GCA_018828505.1 Bacteroidota bacterium
CATTGTTAATTTAGTATAGCAATCAATATTTTTAATCTTTGTGAACCTTTGTGTCTTCGTGCCTTTGTGGCTAAAAACTGTTGCCACTAAGACACTAAGACACCAAGAAACACTAAGAAAACTATACTTACTTAACAATGCCAGATAGTTAAGTCTTCATTTTTAAAAAATTATTTTAGACCTATATGAAAAAAAATAAAATTGAAAAACAGATAATCGATCTGGTTAAGTCCAATCCCGTTAAGGGACTAAAAACTAAAGATATCGCAAAGCGTTTTAATATCAGTTCTGATAAAGAATATTCCGATCTGAAAGAACTCCTTCACTCGCTTTACACTTCAGGGAAATTGAATAAGCAGGGGAAAATGTATACATTCCTTTATGATAAAAATGAGATATCCGGCACCCTCCAAATGACTCGGCACGGTTATGGGTTTGTGATCCCGAGTTTGGAAGGATTAGAAGATATTTTTATTTCCGAAAGAAATTTAGGAACAGCTTTCCACCGAGATAAAGTAATGGTTGAATTATTTGCAAGGAATCGAAAACGTCGTCCCGAAGGTGCAATAGTTGAAGTAACTCAAAGAGATAGAGAGGAGTTCGTAGGTACCCTTCACAAATCAAAGCAATTCAATTTTGTTGTACCAGATGATAAATATATTCATCGCGATATATATGTTTCTTCAAGTAAGTTGGACGAGGCAGGGTCGGGAGATAAAGTTGTCGTTAAATTGATCGAATGGACATCCCCTACATTAAATCCGATTGGCGAGATAATTGAAGTCCTGGGAAAAGGGGGAGATAATCGTGTCGAGATGTTGTCGATTGCCAAATCATTTAACCTCCGTACTAAATTTCCAAATACAGTTGAATCGGAAGCTGCAGCCTTCTCAAAGAAAGATATTGAGAAAGAAATCACGAACCGATTGGACTTAAGAGATAAAATAATTTTCACGATCGATCCTGAAGATGCGAAAGATTTTGACGATGCTCTTTCGGTTGAAGAAATCGATGAAAAAACATTTCTCATTGGAGTGCATATTGCTGATGTTAGTTTTTTCGTGAAAGAAAATTCCGAACTGGATAAAGAAGCATTACTCAGAGGGACAAGCGTATATTTAGTCAATCATGTAATTCCCATGCTGCCTGAGGGGTTGTCAAATAATTGGTGCAGTTTAGTGCCGGGTGAAGACCGTCTTTGTTATTCCGTTTTGATTAAAATGACAGATAAAGCTGAAGTGAAAAGTTATGAGATTAAAAAAACTGTTATCAACAACAAACGTCGATTTACCTATGAAGAAGCAGAGGAAATTATCGAAACACGCAAAGGTGATTACGTAAAGGAAATTCTTCAACTAAATGAGTTAGCAAAATTACTTCTCAAAAAAAGAATCAAAAGCGGTGGTATTGATTTCGTCACTGATGAAGTAAAATTTAAAATGAGCGATAACGATCAACCGCTTGAAATCATAAAAAAAATCAGGTTACAAAGTCACAGGCTTGTTGAAGATTTTATGCTGCTTGCCAATAAGCTCGTTGCACAAAAGGGGAAATCTTATGCGGATAAAAAATCATTTCCATTTGTTTATCGGATTCATGATGTCCCGGACGATGTGAAGATCAAAGAACTTGCTGATTTTGTCAAAACGCTCGGATATAAATTGAATGTTACCGGCGGAGTAAAATCTCAATCTTTACAAAAGCTTCTCGAACAAGCTCGTAGTAAACCTGAAGAAATACTCATCAATGAAGTCATGATCCGTTCGATGGCTAAGGCAGAGTACTCCGATAAGAATATTGGGCACTTCGGACTTGCATTCAAAGATTATTCGCACTTTACATCTCCAATAAGAAGATATCCTGATTTAATTGCCCATCGACTTTTATTTATGTACGAAAGTGGAATTAATTTGAAAGAGGTACAAAAGTACAAAAAGAAACTTCCTGCTATTTGCAAACAAAACTCTGCTTCGGAAAGATTGGCAATGGAAGCCGAAAGAGAATCGATCAAGAGAAAACAAATTGAATACATAAAAAATCATCTTGGAAAAGAGTATGATGGAATAATTTCCGGTGTGCAGTCATTTGGAATTTTTGTTGAATTGAATGAGATTTTAGTTGAAGGATTGGTTCATATAAAAAACCTTCCTTCAGATACTTATGTTTACGATGATAAGAAATACACTTTATTCGGGAAAATCGAAAAAACTTCTTTCCGTTTGGGAGATAAAGTTCGAGTCCGCGTATTAAATATTAATGAAGAACGGAACGAGATAGATTTTGAGCTTGTTGATTAATATGAAACTTAGTTTATTTGACTTGAGTTCAATAAAAAAAAGAATTAGCCATGAAAAATTTATTTAAGATATTATTTTTAATTCTGCTGATATTCTCAACGAACTCATTTGCGCAGTTTGGCAGAAACAAAGTCCAGTACAAAAAATTTAATTATTCGTTTATCCAATCGGAGCATTTTGATGTTTACTTCACTCAAGGGGGGGAACGACTTGCTTCGTTTGCAGCCGTAGTTGCGGAATCCGCCTTGGTTTCAATTCAAAAAAGTTTTCGATTTAATATTAACAGCAGAATCTCATTTATTATATATAACAGTCATAACGACTTTCAACAGACAAATGTTATAAGTGAGTATATGGAAGAGGGTATCGGTGGTGTTACTGAATTGTTTAAGAATAGAATTGTTGTACCGTTCGAAGGTTCATATTCACAATTTCGTCACGTGATTCATCATGAACTTGTGCATGGTGTAGTCAACGACATGTTTTACGGCGGTTCCTTACAATCTGTGATATCAAATAACATTACACTCGCTTTACCTTTGTGGTTCAATGAAGGGCTGGCTGAATATGAATCTCTTGGTTGGGATTCAAATACAGACATGTTTATGCGGGACGTTTCAATAAATGAAAATCTTCCGCCCATCAAATATTTAAGTGGATATTTCGCCTATCGAGGTGGACAGGCAGTTTGGTGGTACATTGCCAAGAAATATGGTAAGGAAAAAGTTGGTGAAATACTCAATAAAATTCGTGGCACCGGTAATTTCGAAAATGGATTTAAAGCAGCTTTAGGTTTCAGCGTCGAAGAACTTTCCGAAAAATGGATGAAGGAACAAAAAGTTAATTATTGGCCTGATATTGCGATACGAGAAGAACCTGCTGATTTCGCCAAAAAACTTACTGACCATATGAAAGATGGAGGATTTTATAACACAAGTCCTGCTATTTCGCCGCAAGGAGATAGGATTGCTTTCATCTCCAACCGTGACGATTATTTTGATGTGTTTCTGATGTCTGTTGCAGATGGAAAAATTATCACGAAAATAGTTAAAGGAAATACAACAAGTAATTTCGAAGAACTACATATTCTAACACCCGGATTGACCTGGTCGCCCGACGGAAAAAAAATTGCGATAGCTTCCAAAGCAGGTGCATTCGATGCGATCTTCGTTATCGATATTGAATCGGAAGATATGGAACGGCTTGATGTTCGGCTTGATGGAATATTTTCCGTTGATTGGTCCCCTGATGGCAAGCAAATCGCTTTTGTAGGTTTGTACAATCATCAATCGGATATTTACATTTATAATCTTGAATCAAAACAAACAACTAATCTCACGAATGACATTTTCAGTGATTCGGAGCCGGCATTTTCAGCTGATGGAAGTGCAGTTTATTTTTCTTCGGATAGGGGAATTAACACAGGAAAAGATACAAGAGAGTATTTTCTTGATATGGTCAACCACGATTTTTATCAAGAAGATATTTATAGGGTAGATTTAAATTCAAAAGAGATTTTTAGAATAACCGACCTTACAATGAGTGACGAACAGTTCGTTGTTCCGACCAGAAACGGGATGGGATTATTGTTTATATCTGATATTAACGGTATAAACAATATCTATTATAAAGATATATCAAACATCAGATTTGATGAGAGCTATTCGATAATGATAAACAGTGCTGAGGATATTAAACCATTGACTAATTCGCTTAATGGACTTTATCAAATATCCCTTTCGAGTGACGGAAAAAAGTTGGCTTTCTCATCGATGCATAAGTCAGCATATAATATTTTTATGATGACCAATCCTTTAGAAAAAAATCTTGGCATTTCAGTTTTGGAACCGACAAAATATTTTACCGAAAAAATGGCGAAACCTATCGATTCTCTCATAACTAAGGAAAAAACAACTACTCCTACTGTAGTTCTTCAGTATGGGGAAACAATTGAGATCAGTACAGGTAATGTGATTGATACTGCAACAACTTTTGGGCAAAATGTCCGCGGAGATTTCAGCAACTATATTTTCAACGATAAATTAATTACTCAGGAAAAAATCAATCGTGATTCCATATTTTTCATTGGTGACCGAAGGGACTCAGAAGGAAATTTCATCGTAAGTAAATACAAAACTAATTTCTCTCCCGACATCATTTACGCTAATGCAGGTTATAATACATTTTATGGACTATTAGGAACTACTGTACTTGCTTTCAGTGACATGATGGGAGACCATCAAATTATAGGTATTACGAGTTTACAGATCGATCTTAAAAATAGTGACTATGGATTAGCATACTACTATTTACCCAACAAAATAGACCATGGAATCCAAGGTTTTCATACAGCAAGATTTCTATGGCAAACTTCAGGCGGGCAGTACTATTGGTATCGTTACAGAAATTATGGGTTCTTCTATTCGATGACCTACCCGATCGATAAGTTCCATAGGATCGACGGAGGGTTAGGCTGGTTGAATGTAAAGCGTGATAATCTTGAACTTTTGAATGAAGCGAGTCAAAAACTCTCTCTGTTAATTCCTTCGGTGAGTTTTGTACACGATAATTCATTGTGGGGATATACCTCACCCGCAAGAGGCACTCGTTACAATTTTACATTGCTTGGTGTCCCCGGTTTTTCGAAAGATGCACTGAGTTTTGGAACTCTGACAGGAGATTATCGAACGTATTTTAAATTCTTCAGCGATTATTCATTTACAGTTCGCATGTCTGGCGGATACAGTTTTGGAAGGAATCCTCAGAAATTTATGCTTGGCGGGACTGATAATTGGATCAATCGTCAATTCGAGCAAAATGAAATTCCAATCGAATCTGCTGAAGACTTTTTGTTTTTAACACCCGCACTTCCATTGCGAGGATATAATTATGCCCAGCGGCTCGGAAGCAAATTCGGTTTGTTAAATCTTGAACTTCATTTTCCACTGATTAAGTATCTTGTTGCAAGTCCTGTCCCGCTTCTATTTCAAAATATTCAAGGTGTAGCATTTTTTGATATTGGAGGGACATGGAATAACACACGTGATTTCCGTGGAACGATTAGAAATGCTTCAGGAAATATTCAAATGAAAGATATATTAATGGGAATGGGATTCGGGACGAGAATTTACTTCTTAGGTTTCATGCTGAAATTTGATGTCGCTTGGAATTACGATCTGCAGAAATTCTCTGATTCGAAATTCTATTTATCGCTCGGGGCTGACCTTTGATCGTCAGCTTTAGTTTCTTTCTTTTCGCTTTTCGGTTCTTGTTTTGATGACTCTGATTTTTGTTCCGATTTCGTCGTGGAATTTTCCGAATTAGAACTTTTCTTATAATCTGTTATGTAAAAACCAGAACCCTTAAATATTAATCCTGAATTTAGACTTATATGTTTCTTCGCTCTATTACCGCACTCCGGACAATTGATACCTGGAGCTTCATTTATTCCATGAAATATTTCAAACACGTTTGCACAGAATGAGCATTTGTAATCATAAGTTGGCATTATATTCCTTTAATTTAACGGTGCAAAAATTTCGATTTTTTATTTATAAAACAAGTCTTTGTTTTATTCCAATCATAAAATTTATGAGCCGAACCAACCTGCCTCCTGTAGCTGAGTATGCCAGCCCGCCAAATTCTACAGAACGAGGCTGGCGGGGCTGGCAGGCATGACTCATTTTTATACCCCTATTAACTTATCTTAGATTTGCAAAAAAAGAGATTGGGCTATTGCTAAACTTTAATGTGCTTCAACTGAAAAATGGTATAAGAAAATTTGTGATGACTCATAGTTTACCCTGATTTTTAATATCACGAGTCGGAAGTGTTAATCATAAGAATGATCTTAGTTTCTCTTAATAGTACTATTAAGTTTATTCTTTGATTATTATTGTTTATGAAAAGAGTTTTGACACGAAGGAACACTGGCGAAGCCATCCCTTTCGGGAGAAGATTTCACGAAGCACCGCGAAGATTGCTTTTTTATTCTCACAATTAGTATTAGAATCCCTTATTGAAAATATAAATGTATTCTCGATAAAATAGACGATCTCGTGGATTCATAAAGATTTTTTCCTTGTGCTTCTTTTGATTCTTTTCTTCGTGGTTCTTTTGAGTTTCTTCTTCGCGGCTCTTCGTGTAAAATAAGGCGACTGTTATGTAGGAAGATGAGAACTTCATGCAATATAAAGAGGAGCTTTTAGATAGTGGATAATTAAAAGCATAAAGCCTTTAATCTAAATGTAATAATTTAGAACCCTTTAACTTTTCAAGGAGGTAATATAGAGTTTGACATGTTATTAAATAAAATACTCGGAGCGGCAATTAAGGTTAAACAATTTATAAATGAGCCTACTCAAAAAAGGTAGCATTAGTGATTTTCTCCGTCAGCTGACGGATGGGGTTAAAAAAGAAATCCGTTCATTCCTGCCCGCCAACCTTAGTCTGATGAGGCAGGCGGGATGGACTTTTCCAAAGGAATCCTTCGGATAGTCCTCATTTTTTAGTTATTAGAGATGTCCTTATACAAAAAGTCCTTTTTAGATTCGGCTCATAAATGAGTATTGAACAAATTTTTGTTGAATTATGATTTGTAAAGTCGTAAACTTACCACCGTGAGAGAACGAGAGAGTAAGCATATGAAAAAAATCATTACGAGTTTTTTCCTTTTAACACTACTTTGTATTCCGAGCTGTATAAATTACGAGCAGACCACCTGGCTTAATTCCGATGGCAGCGGGAATATGGAAGTGCATTATTGGACTGACGTTTCAAGTTTCTTTTTGGACGATGCAAAGGAAGAACAATTATCCTTCAAAGAAAAGCAAATCAAAAAGAACTTTTCAGGAACCGGAATTGAAGTGGATGAGATCAAAATCTGGAAAACAAATTCCGATAGTGTTGCTCACGCATTGATCAAATTGCAATTTGATGACATAAACAAAATTAATCAGTGTGAATTCTTTAAGGATACAAAAATTGAGTTTGTTGACGGAGCTGCAGGACAAAAAATTTTCAACCAATCGGTGAATAGTACTCCCGGCGGGGAAAGGATTTTTGATAGATATACAATTTCATACATTTATTATTTCCCGGGCGAAATCGTTACCGATAACGCAACGATGAAAGAGAAGAGTAAGCTTACCTGGAGCTACAAGCTTAGTGAACTGGGACATGTGAAAAATCTTACTGCAACTGTTAAACTGAAGAAGTTTAGTTCCTTCAGCGATATAATTATAATTCTTGGAATATTATTGATTGTAGTTCTATGGATAATCTTGATAGTTAAAAAGAAAAAGAAATCCAGTGCTGAAACTGAAGCACACGATATTGAGTGAACTCTCTGTTTGACAGCAGAGGGATATTTTACTATATTCGTACCGCTTTTTTGCACTAATTAGTGAAATTTAGGAGTAGATGTCTAAAGGTTTTAAGATTTTCGCTGGAAATTCCAATAGACTGTTAGCTGAAAAAATCTGTCGTAAAATTGGTGTTCGACTCGGCAAATGTGAAATTCGTAGATTCAGCGATGGTGAAATTTGGGTTAAGTATTCGGAAAACATCCGCGGTTTAGATGTTTTTATCGTTCAATCAACAGGAACTCCAGCTGACAATCTGCTCGAGCTGCTGATAATGATCGATGCTGCCCGCCGGTCTTCAGCTAATAAAATTACTGCTGTGATCCCTTATTTTGGTTATTCACGGCAGGATCGTAAAGATCAACCGCGTGTCTCTATTACAGCAAAGTTAATTGCTAATTTAATTACAGTTGCCGGAGCTGACAGAGTTATAACAATGGATCTTCATGCAGGGCAGGTGCAAGGTTTTTTTGATATTCCCTTCGATCACTTATATGCATCTGCAGTGTTTGTGAGAAGTCTTTCTAAACAAAAATTTGAAAATTTGGTAGTTGCTTCACCTGACGTTGGTGGAATAAAATTGGCAAGAGCATATGCGAAAAGATTTAATGCTGATCTTGTTTTAGTTGATAAACGTCGTCCACAAGCAAACGTTTCCGAAATAATAAACGTGATTGGTGAGGTAAAAGATAAAAATATCATCATAGTTGATGATTTAATTGACACAGCTGGTACACTTACTCAAGCTGTGTATAAATTTAAAGAACGAGGAGCTAAGTCAATAATAGGCATCTGCACTCATGCAGTCTTTTCCGGCGGTGCAGTTGATTTAGTAAATAAAGCTCCAATAGAAAAATTGTATGTAACCGATACTCATCACAATCCAAAAATTGATTTGATGAAAAAAGTATTGATAATATCTGTCGCGTCTATTTTTGGAGAGGCGATTGTGAGAACTTATAAAAATCAATCGATTAGCACTCTATTCGATATAGATAAAGGATGAAATTATAGGAGATATGTATTTATGGCTGAAGTAGCTTTAAATGGAATAAAAAGAGAAGTAAAAACTAAAGGTCACGTTAATGAATTACGACGTAGTGGTTACATCCCTGCAGTATTCTACAAACATGGCGAAGAAAATAAATTATTGGCTGTCAATGAATTGAAAATTAAACCACTGATTTTTTCTCCTGACACTTTTTTGATTAATTTACAAATCGATCAAGCTGAAGCTGAAAAATGTATTATTAAGGAATTCCAATTAGATCCGTTGACTGAAAAAATTTTACACGTTGATTTTTACGGTCTCAAAGCAGGTGAAAAGATAACGATTGATGTTACTCTTCAATTAATCGGATCTTCTCAGGGAGTTAGAGATGGTGGTGTTGTTCAATATACGTTGCATAAACTTCACATCGAATGTTTGCCAAGTCAAATTCCCGATAAGATAGAAGTGGATATCACAAATCTGAAAATCGGTGACTCGATTCATGTTCGTGATCTAATTATCCCCGATGTCAAAATACTTTCAAATCTGGATTCAACAATAGTTGCAATCGTCCCGCCAACAGTTCAGAAAGAAGAAACCGAAGCTGAAGTTGCACCTGCTTTAGCTGCCGAACCCGAAGTAATAACAAAGGGTAAGAAAGCTGAAGAAGAAGAGGATTAAGATCAAGTTAAGTGCGTGTGATTTTAGGTTTAGGTAATCCAGGGAAGAAATATCTTAAGACAAGGCATAATATAGGTTTCATGGTTGTGGAAAGAGTTGCTTCACGTCATTCATTGAGATTTAAAGAAGGTAAGGGGGATTATTACTTTACATCTGGCGATATTTCTGAAAATGAATTTGCATTGCTTCTTCCGACGACCTACATGAATAATTCAGGTCTTGCAGCTAAACACTTTTTAGAAAAAAATGATATAATCTTTCAAGATACTCTTGTAGTCTGTGATGATATCCACCTGGATTTAGGGGAAATTCGATTACGAGCAAAAGGGAGCGATGGTGGGCATAATGGATTGAGATCAATCATCTACGAACTTGAGAGCAATGATTTCCCCCGATTAAGAATAGGAATAGGAAAAGAGTTCGATGAAAGTGCACAATCGGATTTTGTCTTGTCACGTTTTACTGAAGCAGAATCTAACATTATCGATGATTCAATCGACCTAGCCTCAAAAATTTGTGATGAGTTTATTTTGGATGGATTAAAAGCGGCGAAGGATTTCTTCTCAAAAAAAAATCAAAAATCAACAGATACCTCTAATAAAAAGGTAATACATTAATGGATTCAGTGATTTATTTACTACCGGTCGTCGCAATTATTGGATTGCTCTTTGCATTCTACAAATCAAGATGGATCACAAAGCAAGATCCCGGTACTGAAAAAATGAAAGAAATCGCATCCTACATTCAGGAAGGTGCAATGGCGTTTCTAAAACGAGAGTATAAAGTTCTTGCCTGGTTTGGAATCGCAGTAGCCCTGTTACTCGGATTTTTAGGTATGGGTGAGGAAAATTCTTCCTGGCTGGTTGGAATTAGCTTTATTTGCGGTGCAATTGCTTCAGGGTTGTCCGGATATATAGGAATGAAAGTAGCTACTAAAGCAAACGTCAGAACTACAAATGCGGCACGCACAAGTTTAGTAAAAGCTCTTAATGTTGCTTTCTCAGGCGGAACAGTTATGGGAATGACTGTTGTCAGTTTAGGATTGTTAGGATTAAGTCTCCTCTTCATCGTTTATCAGGGACTTTTTTATAATGCTGAAGGAAACATTGATTTTATTAGAGTAATAAATGTATTGACGGGTTTCTCACTTGGTGCTTCTTCAATTGCTTTATTTGCCAGAGTCGGTGGAGGTATTTATACAAAAGCTGCTGATGTTGGTGCAGATCTTGTTGGTAAGGTCGAAGCCGGAATTCCAGAAGATGATCCTCGAAATCCTGCAGTGATTGCAGACCTGGTTGGTGATAATGTTGGTGATGTTGCAGGAATGGGGGCTGATCTTTTCGAATCTTATGTTGGATCAATTATCGCTACAATGGTGCTCGGTGCAGCTTACATTGCAACTGCAGGAATCAATTTAATTGTCTTACCAATGATTCTTGCTGCTGTAGGTATTTTAGTTTCTATGGCAGGAACTTTTGTCGTTCGCACCAAAGAGGGGGGGAATCCACAAAAAGCGTTAAACCTTGGTACATTTGGTTCCGGTATTCTCATGCTTTTAATCTCTTATCCTATTATAGATTATTTTATTCCATCAGAATTTGAACCTCTTGTAAACGTAACCGGAACATTATTGACCATCACAGCAATCGGTGTTTTCATTTCAACCATAGCTGGTTTATCAGCAGGAATTGCAATCGGACTTGTTACCGAATACTACACAGCAGAATCAAAGTTGCCTGCTCAAAAAATTGCGGAACAATCTTTAACAGGTGCAGCAACAAATATCATCGCTGGTTTGGGACTTGGAATGGCATCTACAGCCGTCCCAATACTTTTAATTGGTGGTGCAATAGTAGTCTCTTACGCATTAGCAGGATTGTACGGAACTGCCATCGCTGCTTTGGGAATGTTATCCACAACTGGAATTCAATTGGCGGTCGATGCTTACGGTCCCATTGCAGATAACGCAGGCGGTATAGCCGAAATGAGTCACCTTGGGAAAGAAGTTCGTGCAAAGACCGATAAACTTGATGCTGTAGGAAATACTACTGCAGCTATTGGTAAAGGTTTTGCCATTGCATCTGCAGCTTTAACTGCATTAGCATTATTTTCTGCATTCCAAACAGCAGCTGGTATCGATAAAATTGATGTGAGTAACCCATTTGTAATTTCCGGACTTCTTATTGGTGCAATGATTCCGTTTTTGTTTTCTTCAATGGCAATGAGAGCTGTTGGAGAAGCAGCTTATGATATGATAGCTGAAGTGCGTCGACAGTTTAAATCTATTCCAGGTTTAATGGAAGGCACTGGTAAAGCGGATTACGCAAAGTGTGTTGATATATCAGCCAGAGCCGCAATTCGAAAAATGATTTTACCTGGTTTACTTGCAATTGGTGCTCCTATATTCTTCGGTTTTATGAATAAGGAAGCTCTTGGCGGCTTACTTGCTGGAGTTACTGTGTCGGGAGTTCTTCTTGCAATTTTTATGGCGAATGCTGGCGGTGCGTGGGATAATGCGAAAAAATTTATCGAGGGTGGAAATTATGGTGGAAAAGGATCCGATGCTCATAAAGCTGCAGTTGTTGGAGATACAGTGGGAGACCCGTTCAAAGATACAGCCGGTCCATCAATAAATATTTTAATTAAACTAATGTCGGTTGTGGCTTTGGTCATAGCCCCGTTCATTAAATAACAGTACAATTAACCCTGCTCTTAAATTTATTTAAGAGCCAAAAGTCCATAGGGAGAAAACATGGAAAATAAAATCAGAGCTTACGAAACGGTTGTGATAATCAGTGCTTCTTACGAAGATGAAGTGCTTAATGCCATCCAAAAAAAATACGAAGAATTTCTCAAAACCAATAATGTAGAAAATGTGATAGTTGAGAAATGGGGAAGAAAGAGAATGGCATATCAGATCCAAAAAGTTCGTACCGGGTATTACTTAATTCTCAGATATAACGCTGATGTCAACTTTGTTCGCAAATTCGAACGAGCTCTGGAAATCGATGAACAAATTCTTCGTTATCTATCGGTAAGGCTAGATAAATCAGCATTAGAATATATAGAGACTGCAAGAATTGCTGCAGAGCCTACTATAGATGAAGACATTGAGGAATTTGTAGATATTGCTCTAAATATTGATGATAAAGAAATTAGTAACAATAATTAAACTCAGAGAGGAGTTAATGCTATGGCAGAACTCAAAATGCCCGAATTAAATGCGATTATTATCGCTGGAAATTTAACAAAGGACCCGATTTTTCGTCAGACATCAAATGGAACACCTGTTGTTAATTTTACTATTGCATCAAATAGAAAATATAAAAATGATGGTAAGTGGCAGGAAGACGTCTGTTACGTCGGCATTGTTGCTTGGAACAAACTTGCTGATAGCTGTAAAGATAGATTAAAGAAAGGAAGTGCTGTTTTAATTGATGGCGAGCTGCAAAGCAGAAGCTGGAAAACTGATGACGGTCATAACAGAAGCATTGTTGAAATTAAAGCTCGAAGAATTCAGTTCTTGAATAAGAGAATTAAGGAAGCTGAAGAAATCGACGAGGAGCCATCAGTAGTTTCCGAAGAGGATGAAGAGATTAAGTATACCGATGACTCATTTGATAAATTCCTCTCACCGAGAGAAAGTGAGCTTTTGAATAAAGAAAATAATTCATAATTTTGAATGGAGTTAAAAGTGAAATTACAAAAGAAACGTGTTTGCAGAATTTGCGATGGAAAAGATAAGTATATCGATTACAAAGATGATCGAAGACTCAGTAAGTTCCTTAACGAACAGGGTAAGATCATTCCAAAAAGAATCACCGGAACATGTGCGAAGCATCAACGTAAATTAGTAACGGCTATTAAAAGAGCCAGGCATATAGCTTTAGTACCTTATGTATCAGATACCGTGAGATAGAAAGGATAATTATATGAAAGTAATTTTAAGAGAAAATTTCAATGCATTAGGAAAAATTGGTGATATTGTCGATGTGAAAGATGGATATGCAAGAAATTTTCTAATTCCTAAAAACATTGTTTATGTTGCTACTGATGGAAATCTTAAAGCTCTTGAAGAAGAGAAAAAAAGATTTGGTCAAAAAATCCAAAAAGAACAAAAATCAGCTGAAAAACTTTCTGTTGAATTAGAAAAAATTTCTGTTTCCATACCTGTGCAAGTTGGTGAAGAAGATAAAATTTTTGGAACTGTAACGACTCAAATGATCTCGGAAGCCCTTTCAGAAAAGGGATTTCAGATCGATAAAAGGAAGATAGAAATCGAGGAACAAATTAAAACTTTGGGCATTTATAACGTTCTTGTGAAATTGCACCCGGACATTAATACCAAGGTGAAAGTTTGGGTCGTTAG
>JAHJVF010000385.1 GCA_018828505.1 Bacteroidota bacterium
AGTTCGGGGTCTTTTGTGTTACAATATGCTTCTGGCTGAGAGCTTATGAACTCAATTGCTTTTTCTTCAGAATTAATTATTTCAAATTTAGATGAATCGAAATCATAAGTCGATTTCAAATACGGCACTTCGTTATCCTGCCAGACATTTTGAAATTCTTCCGAGAAGCCGCCGCAGCATTTTGAGTACCTTGTGTCGCAAACTCGCCCATCGTAAGTTAAGATCATTCCGAAAGTTTCTTTAACTGCTGAGAGAGCTTTGTTGTCGCGAATTTTTGTGACGCCCTGATATCTTTGACAATGATCATCGGCGCAAACATCGAAATCCTCGTGGTCCTCTCTATCGTACCACTTAATAATTTCATTTTCAGTGAGAGTGAAATTGTGCTGCTTCGCTGTTCCGTTTTTAGTTTCATCCAATTGAGAAAGAAGCCAGCTTCTTGATATTATTGAGTGAGCCCTTAAATACTCGTACGGACTTTCTGCGTTCATTTCCGAACTGATGACAGATTGCAGATATTTTTCGACTTCGATCTCGTTGATCATCGAGAGTTTCCCATTGCGATTGATGATTAAAAGTTCTCCTTCAAAGGTCTCTTTCTCTTTTTGTTCCCAATGAAAATCAATTCCAATTATAACATTGTCGATGTCAAACTTAGACTTTTTGCCCTTTGGTTTAAAGATGAATTCTTTTTGTTCGTCAATAATTTTCTCTTCCTGATGAAGGCAAATATTATCTCCCTTAACAGTAACGGTAAATCCTGCATTATCAACTTTTTCGGTTCCATTTATTATGAAAGGACCATGCAGAAAAAATTTTGCGGATTGCTGATTAGTTAATATTCCAACTTTGATAATTGGCTGTTTCATTTTACTTTACCAATGTCATTTTAATTGTTTTAATTTCATTTCCTACTCTGAGTGATGCAAGATAAACTCCACTCGCCAATCCACCGGAAATCCGATTTACATTTTCATTTATGGTGGAGAATTCAACTTCATAGCTGCCGGGATTTTTTTGCTCATTAATAAGAGTCGCGATTCTTCTCCCAAGCAAATCGTAAATCGTTAGAGTACAGAATGCAGAATTAAGAACGCTGAACCTGATCTTAGTGCTTGAATTAAATGGATTTGGGAAGTTTTGTTTCAAATCAAACTCACTTACAATTGTGCGCCCATTGATGCTTGTCGGAGTTCCGGTATAGATCACCCGAATTGCATCTGCTACAACCGTTCCATCCCCTTTGTTTGAGAGTTTGATCGTTATATAATCAGTCGTATTCAAATTCACACTGTCTAATAGCTGCCAAATTCCTCCGTTCGATTTTTGATTTATAATTTTGTTACTGAGGTAAGTTGAAGTTGTGATTTCATAATTTGCATTCGACGCTGCCGTCGGAAGATCCTGCCACATTGCATAGACCAAATATTTTCCCGGAATTAAAAAGTCGGTATTCCATTCTACATAATGATTATATGAACTTGGTGTGATGTACTGATATGAATCGCCGTAATAATTCCAATTTGAATTAACAGATGAAGTTAGCCAGCTTCCAACGATGTTTGCAGATTTATTATCGAGCACAAACCATTTGGGATGATTCAATTCAAGATATTCCATAATTCCCATCACACTCTGTCTTCCGAATTCACTCAAGATGTTGTTATCAATCCAAACGTTGTTGGAAAATCTTGTGTAGGGAGTTTCATAAGTAAGCGCCATTATCGAATCACGCCAGTTCGCCCACATCCAACCTTCCGGGAAATATGCCTGCAATGCCGAATAGCTGAAATCATTTTGTGGAATGTATGGAGAATTTGCCGCTTGGAGATTTGCGAATTGCATTTCGCGGCGGTAAAAATAATCTGAAGTTGAAGCCGCTGTGTGTATCCAAAACGTTGAATAATGAGCTACTTGCGAATGCATGTTCAATGCAACCTTAATATTCTTTTTTGATAGAATGGATAAAAGAAATTTTTTTGCTGCAAGAACTTCTTTCGGTGTTGAAGTGTCATGCAGGTTCCATTGTCTTTCAAGATCGATATTATTTGAGTTCACTCTCGATTTTCCGAGAAAGACTCCATCCGGGTTTATTGACGGAAGAATGAACCATTTAATTCTCTTCCTCAAAAAATCTGCGATCTCATTATCCGATAAAAAGAAATCGACCATACCGTCAAGATGATACGATGATGGCGTCTCGGAAGGATGCGTTCTTCCGTGCATCCACATAAATATTTTGAGACTATCGGGCACAGAATCATCGGAAGCTGTGAGTAAAAGCATCGGACGATTTTGTTCAGAAAATCCAATCGTGTCAATTTTTGTATGTGCCCTTGCCTTCCAATCTGCAAATTTATTGTTGAGCTGCTCTACAGAATATGGAATGTAATATGCTACATACACCGAATCGTTTGAATACGTTTTTTTAAAAACATTTTTGGACGGACTCTCCGCAGAAGTGAAGCGATCCCAATTTGCATTATCATACGAATACATCGGACGAGTTGCATCTGAGTTCGATACAGTAACGGATACATACTTATTCTTCACGTTTCTAATCTTAAAATAGAACCAGCGCCCCACAATATCAGCATGAATTGTAACAGTGTAATTTATAGAGTCGGTTGTTGTAACGGTTTTTAAATTCCCGCTGTCGAAGCTCGATTCAAATATTACTTGACTTAGAACTAATGTGGGAAAAGTTAACAGGAGAAAAGATAATAGTCGTAAAGATTTTATCATTTAGCCAAAATGTTTGTACAAATTTAGTCTGACTTGCGATTTAATCCAAGTGAATTGGACGGGAAGAAAAAAGAGTCTTTTGCTTTAAAGATAATTTTTGATTATTGCCGAATATTTTTCGACTGTTAAATATGGAATGTTATTTCGGGGGATTTCTTTTTATTGCAGGTTTAACTTTTTCTGCTTTCTTAGTTACCGGAAATGTAACTGTAAATTTGTAGGGCGAAGTGGAACATCCCGTTTATCCCGGCTTGTGGCAAAGCCACTACTTTGTAGTCGGGGCTTGCGGGGAGGTAGTTTCGCCCTTAACCATAATTAAGAGATGACATCTTCCCCCGATAGGGTCGATTTCCATATAATACAGTTGAGTGACGAAAGATGTCATCTCTTTTTATAATTTATTTTTTCAGAGTATTATTCGGAGCGGGTCTGTTCAGTATATCTTTTTTCTTCATTGGAAACGTAACTCTAAATTTTGAACCAACATTCAATTCACTTTCTGCATTGATCTCTCCTCCCATCATCGTTATTAACTTTTTGGAAATCGAAAGTCCTAACCCAGTTCCTTCAATATTCTTTTCGACTGCCGATGACGCTCTTCTGAAATCTTCAAAGATCAAAGGAAGGTCTTCTTTTGAAATTCCAATACCAGTATCTTCAATTGTTAATTGAACTTTATCATTCCTAATCTCAGTTGAAATTTTTATATAGCCCTGCCGTGTAAATTTCATCGCGTTCGAAATTAAATTCGACAAAATTTGCTGCAGGCGATTTTTATCGACATATATAAGTTCATCACTCTCGTCTAGATCTAATATAAGCTCCAAACCTTGAATTTGAATTCTATCTCGAAAAAGTTCTATGCTTTCATGAATTTCGGAATTAATATTTACAAAGCTTTTCTCAAACTCGATCGTTCCCGAATCGATCTTCGAAAGATCGAGTATATCGTTTATTAAAATAAGAAGTCTTCTACTGCTAAGATTAATGTAGTTAAGATATTTCCCCTTTTCGCCATCACTTAAAGGAAGACTTTTGTCGTTCAAGATGTCAGCGAATCCAATTATGGCATTGACCGGTGTACGGATCTCGTGAGAC
>JAHJVF010000056.1 GCA_018828505.1 Bacteroidota bacterium
AAATAAATTTTTTTATTCTCTCCTCTTTTTTCCGTCGGTAAGTGATAAAGTAATTATAAAAATAATTTCCTAAATACTCTACTCATCACTTACAGTTCACTTTAGTGAACTGATTATAAGCTAAAACCACCAAGCGGCTTTAGCCTCATTCTCTTTCCTTATTCCGTCAGATAAATCTGACGGTAAGCGATAAAGTAAATTTCAAATTATCAATACAAAACTTAGATTACTTAAAAGGGCTTTAACTCTCTCTTTGATCCACTCATTCATTTATTTCCATAGAGACCACAGCATAATCTTTACTTTCGTTGAAATGTTTATCGAGAGAGGTTACCACGTAAACAAACTCTTTTTTATCCTTCAAGGAAATAAAGTGTTTAAATTTTGTCGTTGCTTGAGGTGTGATATGAATGATCTTGCTTGGATCCTCTAGATTGATTTTATCAGGTGAATCAAAACTATAAATCACAAAACCTCTTGCGCCATCACCATCTGTAGCAATTTCGGGTTTATTCCAGGTTAAAAGTACACCGTTGCTGTCGAGCCGCAATATTAAATTTTTAGGCGTTAATGGAGGGATTGAATCTTTCCATGACATTGTCGGGGGCAGAGCAGGATATTTATAAAAGTTATTCTTCAATGAATCTGCAAATCCATTCCAATTATTATAGATCGATTTCGCACTGAAGAAAACTGAACCATTGACGTGAGAATGATTTCTATTCATTCTGATTTGGTCTGCTAATTCTGAGCTTCTTCCGGTATAATTTCTTGCTAAAAAACGGGATGAAAAAAGACCGATGTAAAGATGAACGTCTCCCACAACAGAATCCCACCATGGCAGAAGTTTGGCATATGGAGCTTTCTCATGATCCATTGCCCAATAAAGCTGTGGGTTGATATAATCGACAATTTTATTTTTTATCCAATTAAGCGGATCGCAGTAAATCATCGAATATGAATTAAATCCATCTGTGCCCGTATATTTATTTTCAACTATACCAAAAGGACTAATTCCAAATTTAACGTGAGGTTTAACAGCTTTAACAACTTCATAAATTTTTGCCATAAGAGAGTTGATATTGTCACGCCTCCAATCGTCGAGGTCTGTGATTCCGCGATTGTACTTCGCGAATGTTAAAGAATCTTCATTAGAAACTTTAGGAACATAGGGATAAAAATAGTCATCGAAGTGAATTCCATCGACATCGTAGCGTGTTAATACATCGGTCATTATTTTAAGAACAAATTCCTGTACCTCAGGATGACCGGGGTCGAGCATTTTGTAATTTCCGAATGAGAGAATCCAATCAGGATTCGTAACAGAAATGTGATTAAAAGCATTTTTGTATTCACCAACAGTTTTCACCGAACGGTAAGGATTGAACCAAGCATGGAGTTCCATCCCCCTTGCATGAGCTTCAGAGATTGCGAATTCGAGAGGATCGAAAAATGGTTTTGGCTTTTTACCCTGCTCGGCTGTTAACCAGAATGACCATGGTTCTAATTCAGATTCGTACAGTGCATCACACTCAGTTCTAATTTGAAATAAAACAGCGTTAATTCCTGCATCTTTCAGCTTATCGAAGATCGTTACAAGTTCAGAAATTTGTTTACCGGGAGTCGCATTTCGGTCGCTTGGCCAATCGATATTACCGACGGTGGCAATCCACGCACCGCGGAATTCTCTTTTGGGATATAGCTCCTGACAGAAACTGTGTTGATTAATAATAAAAAATGACAGTAGTACGAAAACGGAAAATTTCATGATACACTCACTATTTTTTATAAAATTAATAAGGTGTTTGCAGTAATCCTATTAAAGAAATGAAGGCCAAAATTTTTAATAACCAAAGTGGAGTGCAACCGAAAAGATTTAAGTCTTAGTGTTCTTATGAGATATTTCTTAAGGGCACCTCTGTAAACTAATATTACAATCGGCGACTAAAATTTTATGATTACTCATAGTTATTTATTAATTGGGCTATCCGAAGGTCGAATGACTCCTTTGGAGATTCCTTTGGAAAAGCCCTTAATGCGTGGGGTTACAAAAACATACTGATCTTTGCGGACTTTAGTCCTTAATTCAAGTTGTTTGAGATGCCCTTAATCTCTCGCTAAACTATGATGATATAAGATGAATGCTGAAATTAATAACCAAATTGAAATCTTGAAGGAAGTGTCCTAACGATTTCCTTGTTATTGATTTAGAGCATCAATACCTTTTCACTTTTACGGAAGATACTCCGCCATCGAGAACGATGAAAATCTTTTTCTCTGCTGAATCATAATTAGTTGTTCTATAGGTGTCCTCAGCAATATTAATAAAATCTTCAAAACTTTTACTTGATAAGCCCATATCGATTTTAATTTCGCAGCCCGAATTTCTTGGAACGTAAATTCGCATCGACGAGGCTCCTCCTTCGATTTTTACGTTTACGGTATCGTACAATTCTCCCAGTTTTAGTTTAAGTGATGCGGCGCCCATTCCGATTTTCAAATTTCCAACTTTGTACTTTTCGAAATTAAAGTCGATGTCTGCTGCCCCCATATCGAAATTAAAGCTCCAAATTGGATTTGGATTCAGCTTAAGATGTAACTTATTCCCCTTGAATACTTTCCCTAAAGAAATATGCTTTTCACCGAGTCTTAATTTCAGGTTCTCAGTCTCATCATCATTCCAACGTTCTATTGTGTAATCAGTCCAGCCGCTTTTTACTTTTCCGAAAAGGAGATTACTTGTGGTGTCATCAATTGTAAATTTACCTGCGCCGATATCCAAATCAAGATTAGCTTTCAAGATTGTCGGAGAGTAAGGTTCAACAATTTCCTTTTCGACAATATCAACATCGTTGTAATCGAAGTGATGACAGCCGGAGAAACGGAGAAACCAGGCGAATATTACAATTGCAAGTATGACTGCCGCCAAGGAAGAAAATACATTTTTAATTATTGGATCCTTTACGAAGAGACTTATTCCGAAAAGGATTAATATAGCAGGCCAAAATCGCCAAAGGCTATAAAAGGAGACATTGATAAGATCGAAATTATTTAATAGCAGCAGTGCTCCAAAAACGAGAAAAAGTATTCCCCAAAATAATTGTTTGCTTTTCCCCGCTGTGCGGGATTTTCCCGATAAATCGGGACTGGCTATTTCATTCAACATTTTAATCCTCACATTTATTTACGAAGTGCATTCCAAAGAATTACAATTCCAATCCCGACTAAAATTATCGGAAAGAAATTCTCAAAGTCAAAAATAGGCCAGATATTTTCGAATAAGAATACAACACCCAAAACGATCAATACAATCCCTGCTATAACCTTCCCTTTGGATGGTTCTTGCTTTAATTGTGAAGTTTCAAATACCGTAGACTGTTGAGCTTCGTCTGTTGAAACATTTGTTGAAGTATCAATTGGCGCAGTCTCTCCGGGCATTTGCCAGACTATTGGTTTTTGCGGGACGATTACTAACATGATGACATATAATATGAGTCCAAATCCATGAAAGAAAGCAAGGACTATAAAGATAACGCGAACTAAAACCGGATCGAGATTTAAATATTCACCAAGTCCTCCGCAAACACCGCCGAGTACTTTTTGAGTTCTGGATCGATATAATTTTTGATTCATCTTTAACCTCTCAGATTATTTTCGTAATTCTTAGACGAAGTTATGAAAAGATTGTTGCAAGAGATTTCGTATATTTATTCAATGTCACATCAAGTTTAATAAACTATTACAAATTATTCCAGTTATGAAAAATGAATTTCAAAATTTAAGGAAAGCTCTCAAACAAAAATCCAGCAAAGAACAAGCCAATATTCTTCAGAGATTTTTTAAAACTGGGCCCGGTGAATATGGAGAAGGAGATATATTCATCGGATTGAAAGTTCCTCAAATTAGAGAAACCGTAAAAGAATTTTCTGAAATAAGATTAGGCGATATTCAAAAATTGGTTTCTTCGAATATTCATGAAGAGCGTTTAACCGGACTTTTAATTTTAGTCAGCCAATACAAAAAGGGGAGTGAAGCTGAAAAGGAAAAAATATTTAAGTTTTATCTTCGTAATACAAAGAACATGAACAATTGGGATTTGATCGACCTCACTGCTGAACATATTGTGGGCGCTTTTCTGTCTGAGAGAGACAGAAGTATTTTATTCAATCTGGCCCAATCGACAAGTTTATGGGAACGGAGAATATCAATGCTTTCTTGTTTCCATTACATAAAGCAAAATTCATTTGAGACAGCTCTTCAAGTAGCGCAAATTTTGTTAAACGATAGGCATGATTTAATTCACAAAGCTGTCGGCTGGATGCTGCGTGAAATAGGGAAAAGAAATTTACAAGTCGAAGAAACTTTTTTAAAAAAATATTACAAGCAAATGCCTCGCACAATGCTGAGATACGCAATAGAAAAATTCCCTGATAGAAAAAGACTAGCTTATTTGAAAGGAAAAATCTGATTATAATCTGAAGTTGAGCAGATTTAAAAAACTAATATCAAAAATCGAAATTCTAAACAAATTCAAAAAACTAAATTAAAGACTTATAAATACATATTGCAATTATCATGGGTTTTTAAGGTTTTTGAATTTAGAATTTGTTTAGGATTTAGAAATTCGATTTTAAGATTTATTCATTCTTAAGGCATTCTAACTGATTTTGAGTAATTTCTGTTATAATTTAATTATCCCAAAAATCTTATAAGCAAAAGTTACCACAGCAAAAATAGAAAATATCCATCCCAACACATCTAAAATTGAACCGACTTTTATCATGTCTTTCATTCTAATATATCCGGATCCGTAAACCAAAGCATTTGGCGGTGTTGCAACCGGAAGCATAAAACCCATAGAGGTTGCCACAGCAGCGGCGATCGTAATTGCTAAAGGATCGACACCAGTACCATAAGCAATTGAAATTAAAATCGGCATCATCATAGATATTTGTGCAGTGTTTGATGTGATCTCGGAAAGAATAACCGTAAGCGGTACAATAATAAGGATCAATAAAAATGCTGAAGGAGTTCCGACAATTGAAACTGCAGAATTCGCTATCCAACCTGCTAATCCTGTTCTGAACATTGCATCAGAGAGAGCAATTCCGCCGCCAAAGAGCAGCAATGTCCCCCAATCTACCACCTTTGAATCAGACCACTCTAAAATAAATGTTCTTTCTTTCCAATCGACAGGAAACAAAAACAAAAGTATTGCACCAAATAGAGCGATGAGACTTTCATCGAACCACCCTAATTTGGAAGAAATATTTTCAGGTAAGATCATTTCCCAAAAGGGATTTGTGATCCAAAGAAGAACTACGATGAGAAAAACAATCACGGTCATTTTTTCTCCGCGATTCCATTTTCCCAATTTATTCTTTTGCGCGAGGATGAGCGCTTTGCCACCTTGTAATTTTTCTATTTCAGGAGGAAAGACTTTAATCAGTACAAACCAAGCGACGGGAATAAAAAGAATTACAAATGGTA
Organism: Bacteroidota bacterium; assembly: GCA_018828505.1. Lineage (GTDB taxonomy): Bacteria > Bacteroidota > Ignavibacteria > Ch128b > Ch128b > JAHJVF01. The sequence continues at coordinate 5,491 of JAHJVF010000056.1, forward strand.
CACCGAATTTCATCCAATCAAGAAAATTTATTTCAGCGATTTTTGAAGCACTTAAGATCGAAACACAAATTCCATTTGTTGGAGAGCCTATGATCGTTCCTACACCACCAATGGTCGCAGCATAAGCGATTCCAAGCATTAACGATTTACCGAAATTTGAGTCTGTTTTATTTGCACCCGACTGAGCAATTATTCCTAGTCCTAGTGGAAGAAGCATTGCTGTTGCAGCTGTATTCGAGATCCACATTGAAAGAAAAGCAGAAATAGACATCATACCAAGCAGAACCAATTTAGAACTGTCCGCCAATCGTCCTCTTGAAAGAATGAATAAAGTTAATCGTTTATCGAGCGACCATTTTTGCATTGCCGCCGCAAGAAGAAAACCACTCAGAAAAAGAAATATGATCGGATGAGCATAGTTTAAAAGAATCGCTTTACCTGTAAACTCATAAAGCTTTTCGTTTGACGAACCGTAAACGTGAAAAAGTGGTAATATCAATCCGGGCAACAATGCAGTGATTGGAATTGGAACTGCCTCAGTAATCCACCATACGACCATCAGTAGTAAAAGTGCAAAAGTTATTTTTGTACTGTAAACAAGTGTTCGGACATCACTTAATGCGGCATCTGAAGGTAACGAACTTTTTGCAATATTAAAGAAAGCTTGTGGAGGATCAAGAAATAAAACTAATAGAAAAAAAATCGGGCCTAAGAATAGTCCAATCGTTCGTGTCCGTTTTTCAATTTTTGAAAGAGGAAGTTGATTTTTCTGAACACTTTCCATTTTGCTTTCTTTAAATCTGATTTTAATTGGTGCAAGTGCTTCAGGAACTGTTTTGGAAGTTTGACATTTGAATTAAATTAGAAAAAGATTCCATCCCGACAAGTCGGGATGGAATCTTTTAGAATGGTTAAATTCATTTCGCATTTGGATCTTCTTGCATAATTCCAAAGATGTTTCCTTCGGTATCTTTGCAATATGCTGACCAGCCGGCGCCTGGAATTGCTGTTTTAGTAACTACAACTTGCCCGTTGTTCTCTTCGACTTTTTTTGTGAAATCATCAACACTTGGAACATCGATCGTACAGACGTATGCTATCACTGCTTGTCCGTTAATTTCACTACGTCGTCTAACAATTCCTCCATCGATCCCAGGTGTATCTTTAGGGCCTGTTTCAATAAGCCAGTATTCGACAGGTCCTTCCCATTTATAAATATTCCAGCCGAAAACTTTTGAATAAAACTCAACAGCTCGTTCAGGTTTTTCAGCCTGTATTTCAAAATGAATAACTCGCGGCATTTTAGCTCCTAGATATTAACGATGTACAATCGAAATAAACTTTGCGGTTTAAAATCGGCGAATAAATTGAAAATTACTTTTCAGTGTTTTTCCTGATCGCCTTTAATTCCAGCAGAATCTCTTTAAAAATATTGTCCGTCCCGGCTGTACCTGGTTCGGCAGTTCCTAAAGCTTCAGAAATCGGATGCAGAACTTTGATCTTTTCTCTCATCTGGTTGTGATATTTTTCGTATTCTACCAAGCCGCTGAGAACTCCCTCATAACTTGAAGCTGAATTTGGTTTTTGTCCTGCAGTCTGAATTTGAATCGACCCGATTCCGAGAATTCGATCGTAAATTGTCCTCTGTAATGCAAAATCTGTTATTGCTCTGAAGGGAATATTCTGCTGAGTTTTGGTCAATATTCCTTTATAAATACTTACTCGATCTTCTCGAATAATGTACGATAAATTTCTTACCCACAGAACAGACAATGGATAACCAACCGCAAGCAGAACAACACAAGTAATCAATCCGATTATCCATAAATAAGGCGGAACTCTCATATCACCATCTGCGACCGAGATAATGATATGAATGATGCCGATGAATACTAAAATGGATATTGAGATTGTAATTAAAACCCAAAGATATTTTGTAATAAGTTTTGGATGGGGCTTAATGATTTCTTCCACGCTATCACCTCTTATATTTATTACTACCTGAAGTTACGCAAAATCATGTAGGACACTGCAAAAAGCTTAAATTCTAAATCCGAATTTCTAAACACTAAACAAATTATAAACCCAAAAACCTCCCCGCCACGACAATGCTATGATATGGCAGGAAAAACTAATGAAATATGCAATGTTTAATTATTTTGTTTTGAATTTAGTTATTTAAATTTGTTTCGAATTTAGAATTTTGGTATTAGTTTTTCAAATCTGCGTAACTTCTGTTACTAAAATAATATAACGCTTCTAGCATTCAGATACACAACTATTAGCCATTGTTTTTCATTTTCTGGTGGAGCTTTGAAGAATCTCTTTCAAAATGGTTAATGCTGTTTCGATTTCCTCATAAGTAGTTCCTCTACCGAATGAAAATCTCAAAGCACGTTCTGCTCTTTCCTTTGGAAGATTCATTGCTTTAAGAACATGTGACGGTTCCATCACTCCGCTTGTGCATGCCGAACCGCTCGAAACTGCAATTCCTTTGAGATCAAGATTCATTATCAACGAATCGGAATTAAGTGAATATTTCTCCTGGTTCATTGAAAAATTTAAAATATAGGGAGAGCAATTAGTTGAGGGAGAGTTTATGAGAATGTCAGTATCCCAGGATTTTAAAATCTCAATACATCGATTTTTTATTTTACTAACATGCTCAAAATTGTCTTTTCGCCGCTCATGAAATAGTTCTGCTGCTTTGGCAAGACCAACTATTGCAGGTGTGTTTTCTGTTCCGCCTCTTCTTTTCCTTTCTTGTGAACCGCCGTAGATTATCGGTTCGATTGGAGTACCTTGCCTGATAAAAAGACAGCCAGCTCCCTTGGGTCCGAATATTTTATGACTTGAAGCGGATAGTAAATCAATTTGTGTTTTCGAAAGGTCGATCTCATACTTAGCAAAACTCTGCACGGCGTCAACGTGGAAAAGTACTTTCTTTTCCTTTGCTAAACTTGAAATAGACTCAATATCTGTTACCGATCCAACTTCATTGTTGACGTGCATAAGTGAGACCAAAGCTGTATTCGATTTAATCGAATCCTGAACTTGAGACGGATGAATATTTCCATCATAGCTCGTTTTAAGAAAAGTAACTTCGAAACCCTCTTCTTGCAATCGTTCACAGGAATCAAGTGTAGCATGATGCTCGGCTGAGGAGGTGATTATATGATTTTTCCCGGTTTCTTTACGAATCGCAGATGCTGCACCGAATATTGCCAAGTTTATCGCCTCAGTTCCACCGGATGTAAAATAAATTTCACTTTGTTTGGCTTTTAATATTCTAGAAATAGTATCTCTTGCAGTTTCAATCGCAGTTCGTGTAACTTGTCCGAAAAAATGAATTGATGAAGCATTCCCGAATTTATCCTTGAGGTATGGAAGCATTTCTTTGAGGACCTCTTCATCAATTGGAGTTGTTGCTGCGTAGTCTAAATATATTTTTGGGGTCATTGTATAATGCCTTCTCATGAATTACTGATTGATAGAAGACTTATCAAAAATTATTTTTATTCCTTCTAAAACAAGATCAAATTCAAAAGCGTCTATTATTTTAGTGTACGGGAAAATAGTTTTAGAAAAACCGCCAGTCGCAATAATTTTTGGTTTCAAACCCAGTTCTGCGGAGATTCGTCGGATCATCCCTTCCATTGAATCAAGTGCAGCATACATAATTCCGGACTGCATATTATGAATGGTGTTCGTTCCTATTACGTGCGGCGGAAATGATAAATTAACTTCCGGTAATTTTGCAGCGAGATCGAAAAGTGCATGAGCAGAAGTCTTGACTCCCGGTGCTATTACTCCACCTATGTAATCCCCTTTTTCAGACACAACGTCATATGTTGTTGCAGTTCCGAAATCGATAATGACCAGAGGTCCACCATATTTTTGGAATCCCGCTGCAACATTACAAATCCTATCAGCACCAACTTCATCGGGATTATCGACCAGTAATTTGAAGTCGAGTTTTGTTTTAGGTGAAATCAAAAGAGGTTCACAATTGAAAATTCGCTTTGTAACTTCAACTAAATTCTTATCAGCACGTGGGACGACAGAGGACAATCCAACATTTTTTATTTCGCGCAGAGCAATATTTAGAGAGGAGAGAGAATCGGTCAGAAGCTCAGTGAATATTTTTTCATCTAAAATGTAATTTGTTGCTAATCGGAAAGTTGTATAGATTTTTTCTTCCTTAAAAATCCCAAAAGATGTGTGGGTATTGCCAGTATCAATTGCTAAAAACATTTTATTCCTTTATTACTGTAACATCTCCTGAAAATAACTTCAGCAATTTACCGTTCTGATTTAAAATAAGCGAGCCATCTTCAGTTACGTCTTCAAAAATACCTGTAAAAATATCTTTGTTATTTGTCAAGGAGATCTTTTTCCCTAAGCTGCTGCACCTCAATTTCCATTTATTAATAATGGCATTAATATTTTTTTTCAGAGTTGAATGGTTTTTAGAAAACTGTTTAAGCACTTTTATCAGAACATCCTCCCGTTTAAAGCTTTTATTAAAAAATAGACGAAGTGAAGTTGTTCTTTCTTTGAATTCATCCTGGAACAGAAGCTGGTTCACATTTAATCCAATTCCGATGATACTTCTGCCAACTTGGTTTTCCTCAAATTGAGATTCAATAAGAATGCCGCAAAATTTTTTTCCTCCCAAGAGAAGGTCATTGGGCCATTTTGTTTCAACCTTGCATTTTGCAATTTTTTCGATTGCTTCTGCAATTGATAGGGAAGTGCAAAAATTTAAGTAACCGAGTTCATTTGCCGGCAGCTTAGGTTTTAAGCCGATTGAAAAAGTCAGATTCTCATATGCATTGGCGAGCCATTTCCGTTCTAATCGTCCTTTTCCCTTAAATTGGAACTCTGCTAATACCAATGTTTTATCTGTTAGATTTTGTTTCTTGAGCAGATAGCTGTTGGTTGAATCGATCTCATCATAATATTCGAATTGCTTAATGAAATTCAATTTCTTTATCTGTTTTGAAATATTAGGGACATCAAATTTCATGATCAAAGATATAAATAGAGCTGTATTTTAACAAGAAAATACTTTTCATTTTGTCATTTGTGTGTCATAGTTATCAAGGTTTTGCTATAATTTCCAATTATTGACAATCATTTTGCCATCATGTCACTCAAGTTTTTAAAAAGTGTTTGTTTTACGCATTTTTTTTATTGGCACGGTCATTGTTGGTATAGTAAGCGTAAACAAATAGGGCTTCACAAAACTCAAGAAGATGGATTGAAATTCGGTAGGAAGGATTTGATGAAGCGAACTTGATCTTTGACATTATTTTTTGCAGCAACCCCCAATTTATAAATCCTCTACAAGGATTGATTGGATATTGGCTCTATTTATTTTATTACAATAATTAAACTTGCCTGCTGAACGAATATGAGGCTAAAAGGTTCATTCGGCAAGCAGGCATCTACGATGTTTTCTGTTATTGAGATATTGATTTCGAATTCAACCTTGTAGAGGTTGAATTATTGTAGAAAAATATCAACACAAAAAGCGGTAATCCTCGTAGAGGATTAACAAAAAGAAACTCAATTATAGTAGAAAGATAAGAGGTTGAGGTAAAAGAAAAAAATTGGGGTTTCACAAAACAGAGAGCAGTTCCGACTTGTCGGAATTGCCCTCCACCCCCCTTTTAGAGTGGGATTTTCAGGCAAAAAATCATACAAAATAAAAATCTTGTGCTTGTAACTTATTTAGAAATAATAAGTTACGAGCAGGAGGAAAATTCAAAAATCAGCCTTCCATAACTCATTGTTTTATAAAGGGTTATGAGTTTCAAATATTAAGGAGACAAGTTATGCAGCAAATTGATAATTTAACAAAACAGATTTTCTCCTTACCAGAAAAACACCGAGCACAAATAGCCCATGCGATCATCGAAAGCCTTGAAGATTACGACGATAAAAGTTATGACCATGAATGGAATGATGAAATTGAAAGGAGAGTACAAGAAGTGATAAGTGGGAAAGAACGCGGTAAAAGTGCAGAACAAGTTTTCAATGAAGTTTCTTCTCGCTTAAAGTGAAAGAAGTTCGATTCCATCCGGAAGCAATCTTTGAGCTTAATGAATCAGTAAACTTCTACGATGAAAAATACTCAAGCTTGGGCAAAGACTTCCTATAAACATGACGAATCGATAACCGCGTCAATCTTTTCATGATTGAAAATAAAAGAGAGGGCCCCTGAGTAATTTGTTTAGAAGATGTAAAAATTTCCACTATATCTTGATTTCATCAGTTTTTCATAATAAGTTTAGTTGTAGTAACTTAACATATTAATATGCCAACGGTTTTAAGAGTAGGTCCATAGTGCGGCAAGCCGCAATGGAAGATGTTTGATGGATAATGGAAAATGGGTAAAAATATCATAAAATATTTTGACATAAAAAACAAAAAGTT
>JAHJVF010000386.1 GCA_018828505.1 Bacteroidota bacterium
AAAGAAATCTACATCAAAGAAGTCAACTACTTTTCCATAAAGAAAAGGGGACTCGCCATAAAACAGACCATAAAACATTCTGTCTATCAAATTACCAATTGCTCCGCCGAGTATAAGTGCGAGTGAAAAACGGAGAACAAAAATTTGATTACGGACTTTATAAATATAAATGATTATACCGATACTCGCTATAAGCGAGAAAAGTGTAAGGAATAATTTTGAACCGCCGCCAAAATCGATTCCAAATGCCATTCCGGGATTTTCAATGAATGTAATTCTGAAAAATTCCCCAAAGACATTTTTTGTTTCATAAAGATGCATCCCTTCATGATGGATACCCAAAAATGGAATACGAAATCCCTTTACAAGGAGCTTAGAAACTTGATCGGCAACAACTATAAACAACGAAAGGAAGAGTATGCGCAAATGATTACTTATTTCCCGAATTTATTCTTACATGAGATGCAATGCTGTGAATGAGGGACCGCTTCCAATCTTCCTTTGGGAATAATGGCTCCGCAATCGATGCAATATCCATAAGTACCGTCTTCAATTCTTTTTAGTGCAATCTCGAGATAACCTAAAAATTTTGTCTCGCGTTGTGCCCAGAGATAATTTTTTTCTTTTTCCATTGCATCTGTTCCCTGCTCTGCCATGTGAAGCGAGTATGGAGAATTTTCATTCAGATATTGCCCCGCATTATCATCGACCATTCTCTCGCGAAGAATTTCGAGCTGCTTTAGAATTTCCTGCCGTTTTTCAAGAATGATCCCTTTGAAATAATATAATTCAGGTTTGGAATAAGCAGGTTTAGAAGGTATCACTACAACCGGTGCATCTTCCAATTCTTTCATACCTCTTTTGGGTCGACCGCGCTTTTTAGTTTGGACTTTTACTGCAATTGATTTCTTCGGTACAACCTTTTTCACTGTAGCTTTTTTTACAGTTTTCTTTACTGTAGAACTCTTCGTTGTCTTTTTCTTTGGTGTTATTTTTTTCTTTTGAACTTTAGCCATTATTGATCCTTGACTACTTTCTTTTAATACTTATTTTACAATCCTCGTTCCCGATTTTCCACTCTTGCAGATAACCCTCGTGAGGTTCACCTATTTTCAAATCCTCAGCAAGCGTCTCTTGCATAATATATGTCTTCATGCTTTCGACTGCGAGAGAAAGTTCATCGGTAGCTTTTACTGTTATCTCGATCCTGTCACTGACATCGAACTCTGCATCTTTTCTCATATTCTGAATTCGATTGATAAACTCACGGACTAATCCTTCGCTGATTAATTCGGGAGTTAGCTCGGTATCAACTGCTACGGTAATTCCTTCATCGCTCTCTACGATCCAGCCTTTAATCTCCTCGCTCACAATTTCAACATCGTCGGGTGCAATAATAATATCTATTCCGTTTAAAAGTAAGGATATTCGTTCAGCTTTTTCAAGTTTTTTGATCTCCTCAGACGATAGATTTCTTATAAGATTTGCTGCAGAATTAACGTTTTTTCCGAATTTCGGTCCGATCGATTTGAAGTTTGGCTTAGCTTTTTTTCCAACAATATCAGAATCCGTATCCAGCAAAACGAGTTCTTTGACATTTATCTCCTCAAGAATCACGTTTTCCATTTCTCTAACTGAATTCTGATCCTCTTTCTTTACAACGACCATGATCTTTTTCAATGGTTGACGAACTTTGAGGTTATTCTTCGAACGGATCGAACGAATAATGTAAACTATCTTTTGAGCGGCATCCATTTTTTTCAACAGCGTCTCGTCAATCTCACCGGCTTCGGGGAAAAATGAAAGATGAATAGATTCGACATTCTCTTTAGATGTTACATCGTTGAGGCATTTGAAAATCTCTTCCGAGATAAATGGCGCAATAGGAGAACTTAATTTTGCTACAGTTACGAGACAATGATATAAAGTCTGGTATGCGGAAATCTTATCCCGGTTTTTTTCGCTCTTCCAAAATCTTCTACGGTTTCTTCTCACATACCAATTTGAAAGCTGTTCAATAGTAAAATAAGAAATTGCACGGGCAGCTTTCGTAATATCGTAGTTATTGTAATGCTCTTCACATTCTTTAATAAGAGAATTCAGAGTTGATAAAATCCACTTGTCAATTTCCGGGCGGTCTTTGAATGCTATTTCTTCTTCTTCGTATTTGAAATTATCGAGATTGGCATAGAGTGCAAAGAACGCATAAATATTGATCAATGTCCCAAAGAATTTACGTTGAACATCGAGCATATCATCTTCATCAAATAAAGTTACTTTCCAGGGGGGACTATTTGAGATCAAATACCAGCGGGTAGTATCGGCTCCGAATTTATCAACAACATAAAACGGATCGACTGAATTGCCGAGACTTTTCGACATCTTCTTCCCTTCCTTATCAAGAATCAGTTCATTAACTATAACATTCTTGTAAGCAGGTTTGTTAAATAAGAAAGTCCCTATCGCATGAAGCGAATAGAACCAGCCGCGCGTTTGATCTATTCCCTCTGCAATAAAATCAGCTGGATAATTTTCTTCAAAATATTCTTTATTCTCAAATGGATAATGGAATTGTGCAAACGGCATTGCACCCGAGTCGAACCAAACATCGATTAACTCGGGAGTTCTTCTGTAAATCTTTCCATTCTTTTCAAAAATAATGTTGTCTACAAATGGTTTATGAAGATCGATTTCTTTCAATTCGCTGACAGGAGTTTTCTTTCCGTTCTCTTCATAAAATCCTTTTTTCAATTCCTCAATGCTGCCGATACAGATTTTATCGCCATCATCACTTAACCAAATGGGAAGCGGGGTCCCCCAGAATCTATCGCGTGATAATGCCCAGTCTTTATTCTCTTCAAGCCAATTTCCAAAACGACCTTTACCCACTTCGGGCGGGCACCAGTTTATTTCCTTGTTTAACTTGATCATTCGGCCGACATACTTAGTCGTTTCAATATACCATGATTCACGTGCATAATAGAGGAGTGGAGTCTTGCATCTCCAGCAGTGAGGATAACTGTGAAGAATTTTCTCTTTTTTGAAAAGCAATCCTCGTGATTTTAAGTTTTGAATAATGTGCGGATCGGCTTCTTTAACATGTTGATGTTTGAAGTCGGTTACAATTTCACCGAATCTACCGCTTTTATCGACAGGATTAATGAATGGTAAATCAAATTTTCTTCCTGCCTGGTAATCGTCTTCACCGAAAGCCGGAGCCATGTGAACAATTCCAGAACCGTCTTCAGTCGTTACAAAATCTCCTTCTACTACATAAAAACCCTTTTTATCAACAGGAACGTAATCGAACAATCTTTCATATTCCCAACCAAGAAGATCTTTTCCTTTGTAGCTTTCTAAAATTTCATATCCTTCAGGAAGAACTGATAATCGTTCTTTCGCAAGAATTAAATAATAAGCTTGTTTTTTCTCATCTATTAGTTTTGCTTTAACATAATCGACGTTGCCTTTTACCGCGAGTGCAACGTTGGAGATCAAAGTCCAGGGTGTCGTCGTCCAAACAAGAAAGTAAGTATCTTCATGTCCTTTTATCTTCAGTGCAATGTAGATTGACGGATCTTTTACATCTTCATAACCAAGCGAAAGTTCGTGAGATGAAAGCGGAGTCTCACAACGTGAACAATAGGGCTGAATCTTGAATCCCTTATAAATGTAACCTTCGTCAAAAAATCTTTTTAATGCCCACCAGACAGACTCAATGTATTCATTTGTACAGGTGATGTAAGCATCGTCGAGATTGATCCAATAACCGATGCGGCGGGTTATTTCGTTCCAATCTTTCAAATATGTAAAGACAGAACTCTTACACGTTTTATTGAACTCGTTTACGCCGTAGGTTACTATTTCATCTTTTTGTTTAATGCCAAGCTGTTTTTCGACTTCAATCTCAACCGGCAATCCATGTGTATCCCACCCAGCTTTCCGGTGAACCCGAAATCCTTGCAGAGTTTTGTAACGACAGACGATGTCTTTTATCGCTCTCGCCATTACATGATGAATACCGGGTTTTCCGTTTGCGGTAGGCGGACCTTCGTAGAAAGTATAAAATTTATCTGCACTTCTTGAAGAAATGCTTTTTTCAAAAATTTTGTTCGATTCCCAAAAATTGAGAACCTCTTTTTCAATCTCTGGATATTTTATTTTATCTGTGTGCTGTTTAAACATAGTATCGATTCACTTAATTTGAACTGCAAAGATAAGAAAATTCTTGAAATATGTACTGATAACTGATTTATTTTAGAAACGCCAAGAAGCTATGACGTTAGGAAAATGAATTATTCGTAATCAACTAAAGTTACGCAAAATCATGTGGGATGCGGCAAAAGGTTTAAATTCTAAATCCGTCCGCTAAGTTTTGTGAAGGGCACTTAAATATAAATTGCTTTTTATTTGGATGAGGTTTTGAACAGACACAGAACAATCTCAACAATTCCAGACAAATTCAGATGATTTTCTGACATTAAAATCCAATGAATTTGTTATCTTACCCATGATTAAATTAAGATTCCGTGCATGATCGGTGGAATAACAAAACCAAGACTGCGAAAGCGCGTCGTGACGATATTCGTCATTGCTGTTCTGTTTCCCTGTCTGTTTCTCGGTTACCTGGGACTGAAGTCCATCAAGCAAGAAAAGCAGTGGCAGCAACAACTTGTGCGTGAAAATCTCGAGAGATCTCTTTCACTGACGATTGATCAAATTGAATCGGCATTCGACGATCAGATCCGCGCTTCGCTTCGCCAACTATTGCCTCCTCCCCAATTGACTGCAGCTTACATTACTTCTCTCCGAAAATTGAAAACGCAATCTTCTCTCGTGCATGATGTTTTCTTACTCGATAAAGAATTACGTTTAGTATTTCCAAAGACTTTTCGGAACGGGGAGGGTGCTGAAATAAAAAACATGAGTACCTTGCGTCTCCAGGAAAGCGAGTATCTTCATGCCGGGGATCTTCTTGAGGTTTTGGGGAAACTCGATGAAGCTCTGAATGAATATCAAAAAAGTTTTTCTTCCAGACTGACCGAATCTGTTCAAGCCGCAATTCTCTCACGTATAGCTCGATGCCAGTTCAAGAAGAGCGACTATGAGAATGCCCGAAGGACCTATCAGAGGATCATCAACGAGGATAACAATCAATTCTACGGTGAGGGAATGCCGTACGTTTTGGTAGCTCATCTTCAACTACTCGAGATTGCTGAAACAAAAAATCTATCCTCGGATGTGATCAGTCAACTGCTTGACTTTTACAGGATGCTCGTTGAGCAATCAGATAAACTTGAACACGCACAATACAGTTTCTGCCTTGATCGGGTTCAATCACGGATGCAGAGTCAACAGCAGTTTCTGTCACAATCTCAGCGAGCCACACTGGATTCCATAGTGAGGCTCGAAAAAGAGAATGAGAATGAGCAGGTTTTTCGGGACTTCCTTCAAATAAATGTTCTTCCTGGAATCAAACAAGAGATCAAATCAAAGTGGAGCGGTGGTTCACGATTCAATAATTCCGATGAGAGAAAAGACATTCTATATATATCCGGTCAAGCCGATAGTGCTGCCTGGGCAATTGGAGTACGTGTGAACGATGACTCGAAGTCACCAATCAGATTTATCGGTGTAAGGATACGTAGGGAAGCATTTACCGATGCGGCCCTGTTAGTACTAAAAGAGTCTCCACCACATGAAGAAGTCCGCATCGCATTGCTTGATACGGCGGAGCGCATTCTCTTTCCTGCGGGATTGTCCTCAGCGACAATCGTGCTCAAAAAACCATTCTCTCGATTTGAAGAACTTGCTTCAGGAACCAAGTTGGCATTGGTTGCAATGGGAGAGAATCCTCTTGAAGCAATATCATCGAGAAGCTTGATTATCTATTATGTCCTTCTCGGGTCGGTCATTGTGCTCATTGCGCTTGGGATAGTCTTCATCCTGCGGGACATCTCACGAGAGGAGCAGATTTCAGTGATGAAATCTGAATTCATTTCCAACGTTTCTCATGAGATCAAAACTCCTATCGCTACAATTAGAACACTTGCGGAGAATCTGAATGAGGGTTGGGTCACTGGTGAAGAAAAACAGCGAGAGTACTTTCATTTGATCGAACGTGAAGCTGAGCGCCTCACCCATCTGGTTGAAAACATTCTCGACTTCTCACGAATCGAAAGAGCAAAGAAAACCTATCGAATGGAAACCACTTCCATAGGCGATGCAACTAAGAAAGCGATTGAGCGATTCCGTTTGCTCGTTGATGGGCATGGAGTTCTCATAAAAGAAAATATTGAAAACGATTTACCATTGTTCATGCTTGACTCGGAAGCGTATGAACAGGTGTTGTTGAATTTGCTGGATAATGCCGTTAAGTATTCACGAGATGATAAAGTCATTGAAGTTTCTGCAAGACGTCAAAATGATTTGATCATTATTGAAGTATCTGACCACGGTATAGGAATAAGCAAGAAGGATAGCGAAAAGATCTTTGAGAAGTTTTTCCGCAGTCCGATACCGGATGGGAGAAAAATTCCGGGGAGCGGTATAGGCTTAACCCTGGTGAAAGAGATCATAAAGGCGCACGGAGGAACAATAGAAGTAGAAAGCGAAATCGGCAGTGGAAGCACATTTAAACTTTCTTTTCCGCTTTCAAATGATAGTAGACAAAAGTCTGATGGATAACTAAG
>JAHJVF010000387.1 GCA_018828505.1 Bacteroidota bacterium
ACATCGAATTCTTTGTGTGAGATTGCCATGATAAGTCCATCGTCAGTAGCGGCAGTTACGGTTAAGCAATTTGGAAAGTGTATCTCGTCAACCACCCAGGAGTGATATAAACCAACATCAAACTCATTCTCCAATCCATCAAAGAGATAATCTCTTTCATCATGAATGGAGACTTTCGCTGTAACTCCATGCAAAACCGAATTAAGATTTTTCAGCTTTCCGCCGAATGTTTCAGCAATCGCTTGATGTCCGAGACAAACTCCAAGAATAGGTTTTGACTCTACATATCTTCTGATTATCTCAAACATGATTGGATTATCTGCGGGCAGACCCGGTCCGGGTGAGATAAGTATTTTGTCAAACCTTTCGATCTGCTCTATCAATATTGAATCGTTTTTAATAACTTCGAATGAACATAGTCCGCTCTTATGAACTAGTTGAGCGAGATTGTAAGTGAACGAGTCGTAATTGTCTATGATTAGTATCTTCATGAAATAAAAATTAATCTGATACAAGATAAATAAATTCAAAATTGTAAACGATGTCTGATACAGAGAAAACAATTCTTGAAATGAATCGATTAGGAAAAGAAAGAACTCCTTTCATTTTCATAATTGATTTCGAAATGGAGTCTCCGATTCTATTTCCGCTTACTGAATTGCCTCCAGAAAAAATTTTATATAACATAAATGGGCGCTCGAATTATACTTCTCAGCAGCTTCCGTCACGAGAAATAATCTTTAAAAAAAATCCAATTTCGATTAATGATTATTCTATTGCATTTAATGAAGTGATCCGAAATATTAATCACGGAAACACTTACCTGGTAAACCTGACTTTCCCAACCGAGATAGAAACAAACCTTTCATTAGGAGAAATATTTTACCTTAGTGTTGCACCATATAAATTATTGGTCGAAGATAAGTTCGTTGTGTTTTCACCGGAAACCTTCATTCGAATATCTAACGGAAAAATTTATTCATTTCCCATGAAAGGAACTATCGATGCAAATATTCCAAATGCAAAAGAGATAATTCTTAACGATGAAAAAGAAATATCTGAACATACTACCATTGTCGATCTCATTCGAAACGATCTAAGCATTATATCTCAAAATGTTAAAGTTGAGAAGTTTAGATATGTCGAAAAGATAAAAACTATCGATAAAGATCTGTTTCAAATAAGTTCGGAGATTAGCGGTGAATTACCCGATGACCATCACGGGAAACTCGGTTCAATGATTTTCGGACTTCTGCCAGCAGGTTCGATCAGCGGCGCCCCAAAGAAAAAAACAGTTGAGATCATAAAAGAAGTTGAAAATTACAAACGGGGATATTACACTGGAATTTTCGGATACTTTGACGGGAATGATCTCGATAGCGCAGTGATGATACGATTCATAGAAAAAATTGGAGATAAATTGTATTACAAAAGCGGAGGAGGAATCACTGCCCGCAGTAAACTTGAACTTGAATATCAAGAAATGATAGATAAGGTTTATGTACCAATTGTTCGAAACGATTAAAATATTCAACGGGAAAATATATAACGTTGAATATCATAACCGAAGGTTTAATGCTTCGCGTAAAAAACTCTTTGACTGCCGGGAAGAGAATGATGTATCAACGTACATAAGTGTGCCGAAGGATTTCAAAAGTGGATTAGTCAAGTGCAAACTTATTTATTCTGACAAGATTGAGAGCATCCAGTTTTTCAGTTATCAAATGAGAAAAATCAACTCACTCAAAATCGTAGAGTGCAATGAAATAGTCTATGACCACAAATTTTTGAATAGAGAAATTTTTGAAGAACTGAAGATTAAAAGCGGATGTTCTATCTCACAAAATATTTTAATCGTAAAGGATGGGCGAATTACAGATACAAGCTTCAGTAACGTCGTACTATTTAACGGAGCGAAGTGGTTCACTCCAACAAAACCGTTGTTGAAAGGAACAAAAAGAGCTTCGTTATTAGACAGCGGTTTAATATTTGAGGAAGAAATCAGAGTAAAAGATTTACACTTGTTTACGCATATAAAATTAATCAACGCAATGCTAGATCTTGATGACAGCCCAGCGATCGATATTCAATGTGTGACCTGATTAAAAAGCTCTCCAAGCAATGTTCGACCAGCGAAAATATCCCAATATGAAGATAAACTCTCGAAACTTTCTTAAATTTGCATAGGAAAGAATTAGAATTTGTCTGCAATCAAAACACATCATAAACAATTAGAAAGTAGCGTCCATGGAATTTAGAATTGAAACTGATAGTATGGGCGAAATGAAAGTCCCTGCTAATAAACTTTACGGTGCCCAAACAGCACGTTCGTTAATGAATTTCAAAATTGGTGGAGAAACTTTCCCTCCAGAATTTATCCGTGCATTAGCTATCGTCAAGAAAGCTGCTGCACTGACAAACAAGGAACTTGGGACTCTTCCTGAAGATAAAGCCGCATTGATAGTCAAGGCTGCTGACGAGGTTATAGCAGGATTGTTAAACGATCACTTTCCACTTGTAGTTTGGCAAACCGGCAGCGGAACGCAAACGAACATGAACGTCAATGAAGTAATTTCAAATCGTGCGATTCAAATCGCAGGCGGACGGCTCGGCAGCAAAACACCAATCCATCCAAACGACGATGTCAACAAAGCACAATCCACAAACGATGCATTCCCCACTGCAATGCATGTCGCATCTGTTGAAGAAATATATCGAAGGTTAATCCCGATGATAACCAAGCTTAGGGATGATCTGGTTGTGAAATCAAAAGAGTTTAATAATATTATTAAAATCGGGCGAACACATTTAATGGATGCAACGCCACTCACTTTGGGAAATGAATTTTCCGGATATGCACAGCAGCTCACAAATGGACTTGAAAGAATAGATGATTGCTTGAAGAGACTTTATGAAATTCCTTTGGGCGGTACTGCCGTCGGTTCCGGATTGAACACTAAGCCGAATTATGATAAAATGGTTGTAAAGAAAATTTCGGAGATAACCGGTAAATCATTTGTTCCGGCAAGAAATAAATTCGAAGGAATGGCAGGCAAAGATGCCATGGTAGAATTGAGCGGTGTACTCAAAACGATCGCAGCATCTTTATTAAAAATCTCAAATGATATCCGCTGGTTGGGCTCAGGTCCACGATGCGGTATTGGTGAAATTGCACTCCCTGAGAACGAGCCGGGAAGCTCGATCATGCCCGGGAAAGTAAATCCAACTCAGTCCGAAGCAATGACGATGGTTTGTACACAAGTTTTTGGTAATGATGTTACGGTCAACTTTGCAGGCGCCAGCGGAAACTTTGAACTTAACGTATTCATGCCGGTGATTATTTTCAATGTTTTGCAATCCATAAAATTGATTGCAGATGCTTGTGAAAGCTTTGCCGACAATTGCGTATCTGGAATTACTGCAAATGAGACGAACATAAAGAAGCATCTTGAGAATTCATTAATGCTTGTAACAGCTTTGAATCCACACATCGGATATGATAATGCGGCAAAGGTTGCAAAGAAAGCTCACAAGGAAAATAAAACTTTGAAAGAAGCTGCGATCGAACTAGGTTTGTTGACATCAGAAAAATTTGATGAGGTCGTTAGGCCTGAAAAGATGATCGGACCGAAATAAGTTTTTATTGTAGAGACACGCCATGGCGTGTCTCTACAATTAGGTTACTTAAACCCCAAATTAATAAATCCATTCAAAGCAATTTTGATTTCTGCGTCGGCTAATCCTTTGTAATTATCCTGGTAACGGACGCCGCTGTCGAGAATCAGCCATTTTGAAACAACAAATCTTAACCCTGCGACTCCGGCAATTCTTTTCGAAGGTTCAACGCTTCCTTTTTTCGGATCGACTTTAAAATACGGAATTGTTTGTGCTTCAAACATCAAGCTTGTACGTTCATTTAAATTAAAGTCTATCCCACCGAAAGCAAGAATCATATTTTTCTTTTGTTCACTTTGCTCACTGTAGCTGTAAGGAGGTGAAATAAAATACGATCTCACATTTTTATATCTCAGATCTGTTACTCCAATACCGAGGTGGACTTTTGCAACTTGATTTATTCGTTTCGAGAAAGCTGTATAAAACGTTGTCATTCTCGCTTCGTATTCGGTGGAAGATAAACCGTACATCCCGAGATCAGATGCGGCGGTTTGAATATTTTCGTTGCGTGAAGTATTCCATTGATTATTTGTTCTTAATCCAAAACTTAAGCCGGGGAGAGTCTCGTTTTCTTTAAGTGCTGCAACTTTCAAACCTAATGATGCAAAATTTTCTGATTTACTGAATACCGATCCCAGTAAACTTATTGTACTCATTTCTATATCACCGAAACCGCCGAGACCGAGACTTAGTGTGCCTATGAATCCATCTGTGTTTGAAATTCCAAATGAGCCGCCAACTAAAAGACTTAAATCTAAAGATCTTAACACCTCAGCTTGTGGAATAGAAAATAGTCTGCCTGTTAGATGATCAAAAGAAAACGGTTTGTCAACTTGTTCAGCTAGTTTTTCTTTTCGGACAATTTTGATCCCGCATTGTGTGCAAAACTTATTAGTAATTTGATTTTCCATTTTACAGTTTGAACAAATCACGATCTCGGATTTTTGTTCGACATTTTCGATTTCTTGGGCAAGAGAATTTGCAACATTTAAAGTTACTGCAATGAAAAGGATTAATAATAGACGCCACATGTGAACCTCTTTGTTATTTTTTCTTGTTAAAAATACGATTCTTCTTTCAAAGTTTTAAGTTCTATTTTTTCATTCAGTCTCATGATCGGGTAAACGTTCCAGCTTTGATCGAAGTAGGGAGAAAGTCTGTAAAAGTATTCTAATCTTTTGTATGGGTCATTAGCAAAAACAGAATCGGAATTTACTTTTTCGAAGAAAGATGTTTTTAAACTTTGATCATTCTCAATCATTTCCGATGCATACTTTTCCATTACATAATCTTCAAAATATTCTTTTCGCTCAAACATCGAATTGAAGAAACCCCAGAAGAGGAATGAATCAGGTGCTTTCGGCTCGAGCAGATTTACGAGAACTCGAACTGCTCGCTGGTTAGAATAAGCGATGTATGTTCCCCCTGGCACAACAACTTCATCATTAAAAGAATTATACTTAGCTGAAACAGATATGCGAGATTCATAAGGACGGCGCTGCCAGGTTACATCTTCATCGAATTTATATTTTTCAACTTTAAATTTAGTCTTTTTATTTAATCGGTGTAATTTTATTCCGTGCAGCTTCAATATTTCAATGACTTCCTTCAAGTGAGAAGGGATCAAATATGCAAAAGGAGCCACAACCGAATCTGTAACAATGACTTTGTTAAATAAAGGAACTTCTAATTCAAACTTTTCATCTGTGTAGACAATCTTTTCTTTTCCGGATATCTCACTCGGTTCTTTTCTGTACTTTATACCTTTGAAGATAAACGGAACACTTTCATTACTTATCTGATATCTTAAAGGGATTGATTTCTTTTCATGAACGAACTCTTTGACTGATTCTTCTTCAGCTTTTCTAACAATCTCTTTTACGTTTTGTGATTCGGCATTCAGTTTCTGTATAACCGCATAGAGTGCTGAGTAAGTTGCGAAAACTCTCGACTTATAATCTTTTAGCATATGAGTTTCGAGCAGAAGAGCGATTTTATTTTGAATCGCTGTATAGCCATTCGATAAACGGGGGCCCGTCGCTCCATCAACTATTCCTTTTCTAATTTCATCACCGCGAAACCAAACATACGGAGCGATAAGAAATCCATCCTTCTCAACTTCTTTTTCAAAAAAGGGAATGAAGGAATTTTTTACCCAGTTGCCAAGTACCGGATGAACATTTTTATCTTTTTCTATCGCATAAGTCATCGTGTATTGATAGTCAGCTCCATTTGTTGCATGACAATCCACAAACATATCCGGCTGCCATGCATTGAAAAGTTTTAACCAGGCTCTCATTTCTGGTGCATCGGTTTTCATGAAATCGCGGTTGAGATTTAAATTTAGTGCATTTACTCGCCAGCCCATTTCTTTTGGACCATTCTGATTGATTCTATTGAAAGGATTGAATCGTTCGTGTCCATCGACATTAAAAACGGGTATGACCATCAAAATCACATTATCCAAGTAATGAGATTTTTCTTTCGTCACCAAAATATCTCTAAGCAGAATCATCGAAGCATCTTTTCCCTCGATTTCGCCGGAATGGATTCCATTCTGGATCAGTAAAACAACCTTGCCTGATTTCTTTGCAGTCTGTGGAGTGAAGCATTTATCTTTCGAAACAACTAATACAAAAAGGTCTCTCCCTTCAGGTGATTTTCCGAATGAAATTAATTTCGCGTAAGGTGAGAGTTTCTCAAACTTTCTGAAGTAGTCTATCGTTTCTTTGTAACGAGGTGTTTCAAGATAATTTGATTTCTCGAAATATGTGAGCCACTCATCTGAAATTTTCCCCTGAGAAAAAAGCAGACTGGATAAAAATAATTGTATGATTATTGAAACAAGAATTTTAATTTTCATTTAATAACCTTTGATTATTAACAATTTGATGCTAATAATAAACGAATAAATTATCGATTGCAAGAATGATTGAGCGAGCGAAAAAACAATTAACCGAGTTGATAGCAAAAATCCAGTCTAATAAAAAGCTATCAATTGATTTGATTATATCTGAAATCAAAGAGGGGCAATACAATGTATTTACAGAGATCTCTCGAAAAAAAGAATGGGTTAAGCTAATTATTTTTTATGGAAAGAAAGGGTTCAAGTCACAGATACAGGGAGATAAGACCTCAAAACTTTATAAAGATATTGATGAAACTCTTTTTGGATTAACTTTATCACTTGGCAGGGATGAGCTAAATGAACCGAAAAAATACATAGGTGTAGATGAATCCGGTAAAGGAGACTTTTTCGGTCCTTTAGTAATAGCGGGATTCTTATTGAACGATAAAAACAAATCTCAGTTATTGGGATTGAAAATCCGCGATAGCAAGCTCTTATCCGACAATGAAGTAAAATATTTAGCGGAAAAAATCAAAGATCAGTTCGAGGGATATTTCAGCATCGTTCAGATCAATCCAAAAAAGTATAATGAACTTTACGGGAGAATAAAAAATCTGAATCATCTTCTCGCTTGGGGACATTCGCGGTGCATTGAGAATCTCCTTGCACTTCACGAAGTTGATACGGCAATTTGCGACCAATTCGGTGATCAAAGTTACATAAAAAGCGCACTGTTAGAAAAAGGAAAGAAGATAGAATTGCATCAATCTTTCAGGGCAGAAAAGTTTTTGGGAGTTGCAGCTGCCTCAATCCTCGCAAGAAATAATTTTATCAGCTGGATTGAAGCGAAATCGAAGGAGTTGAAGATTGTAATTCCAAAAGGTTCAGGAGCAAGTGTACCCGCAATAGCAAAAAAAATAGTCGATAATTATGGCAAAGAAGTATTGAACGAATTAACTAAATCACATTTTAAAACTACTGCATCAATTCTCCGATAAGATTCTTCTCGTAATTCATTTGAAATTGAGAACATATCATGCTTTATTTTTGTATCGGACATTTATCAATTTAATTACAACAAAACCTAAGCCTGCAACAGTGAGGGATATTAAAGCAACGAGATCAAGTCCCATACTGAATTTTTTCTGAGTTTCAGCGTAGGTCATCCCTGTAACTTTATCTTCAAAGTGAACCGATGACTTTGTCTCTGTTAAAAGCGAAAAACCTTCGACTCCCCATGCAATCAGAAGCCCGATAATGATTGACGAGCAAATAAAGAATACAAGTCTATCAATCTTTACGATGTTCATTCGATACCTATATTTTTGTTAATGTTGCATAATAGCTGAAATTGACTAAGCAGTATTAATTTGTACTAGACAAATCTGATCCGTCGGATTTATTTTTAAGAAGGTTCAATTTTTTCAACCTGTAATGAAACGTTGAATGAGGAAGATTAAGAAGTCTCGCTGCCTTTCGAATGTTCCAATTAGTTTTATCCAGAGCGGCGATATATTCTTTTACCTCTTCGGCATCGCGAGGATCTTTAACTACCACATTAATCCTCTCATGATGGTCTGATTTATCTGTTCCATCATCACTTTGATGATGTGATTTATCTTTTGCTTCTTTCAGATCATGACGTAGTTTTGCAATCTCAGATTCTTTTTCCGAGAGAATCTGTTTGTATTTTTCAGTTTTTTCTTCAAACTTTTTTTGAGCCTCAAAAAGTGGAGTAGATCCTTCAGGTATTTCTTGCGATGGAACGACTTCCTGTTTAGTGCTTTCTTTTGATGGTTTGAATTTTTGTGCAGCAGGTTGTTTTTTATTTTCCCTAAGATAATAGTAAAGGAGAAATAAAGTTGCCAAAAGAATCAATGCGATCAAATAGAAATACCACTTCTTATAGATCTGTGAAGTAATAGTAAATTTTAATTCAGCAGCTTGGTCAATCCAGTTAAATCCATCAAGGGATGCTTGAACGATCAATCTGTAATCCCCCGGGAGAAGATCTTTAAAAACAATTTTATTTGACCCGGCTAAATAATTCCAGTTATCGGTATCGAGCTTGTAACGAAATACAATTCTTTTTTCATCAACAAAAGAGAATAATGAAACTCCAACGGAAATTTCATTCTCGGATTCAGGCAGAACTATTTCATTTAGCGGATACACATTCGCATTCGTTTCAAAACTAGTATATGTGATGTTATGTGTAAACGATTTTCTTTTCAGATACTTTTGCTCAATCAGGGTAAGACCCGCATTCGTTCCGACAAATATCAAATCACTTGCCTCGTCATATTCTAAATCATTAACTGCATCCGACAGCAAACCTTCGCGTGAGGTAATTATATCAAAATGATTTTTTGGAAGTATCAGATAGAGTCCCTTATGAGTTGCAGCCCAAACAGCTTCATTTTTGTCGAGCAAAATATCTTCGACAGATTCGGTCTCGATGTATCCGAGTTTCGGGGAATAGTTTGTGAATCTCCCGTTCTTTAAGGAAGAAATCCCTTTCTTTGTTCCGATCCAAAATCTATCATTGTCATCATCGGTGATTGATGTAACAAAATTTCCAATCAGACCATTGTTCGATTTCAATACTTGAATATTATCATTATAGAGTTTTACAAATCCGCTCTCAGTGCCGATGAGAATTTCATTCTTCAACGTAACATGAATTGTATTTATCATATTACTCGGCATTTCATTTTCTATTGTGTATCGATCAATTATCTGATTATCCTTGAAAACGAACAAACCTGAATCTGTGCCGACATATACTTTGCCATCAAAATCTTTTGCCAGCGATTTAATGATTCTTGTCGGAAGCCATCGATTAATTTGTGATTCAGAAACTCTACCAGCTTGAAACTCTTTTACACCATCATCAGTGGCTAAAAGTTTTTGAGATGAATTTAAGGAAACAATATCATTCACCCGGTCGCTACCGGTGAATTTTCCCGGATAATTCCGCCATGATTTATTCGAAAGGTTAAAAATTGACACGCCTTCATTCGTAAAGATCCAAATTTCTCTCTCGTGTTTGTGAATTTTTTGTATTGCTGAAGAGGTATTAGGAAAAAGCGATGGATAATTATTATAAGCGAGTGAGTTCAACTTTACTACACCGTTAAGCGTGCCTATCCAGATATTTCCTTCACGATCTTCAAAAAGTGAAGTTACAACATTGTGGGGCAAACCATTTTGGAATGTGATGTGATCTTTTCGATCTCCTTCTATTCTAACAACGCCGAAATCGTTTCCCATCCAAATAGATCCATCAAAAGCTGATACCAAAGAAGTAAAATAGCTTGTCGATTGATTT
The DNA here is from genome assembly GCA_018828505.1 of Bacteroidota bacterium. Classification (GTDB taxonomy): domain Bacteria; phylum Bacteroidota; class Ignavibacteria; order Ch128b; family Ch128b; genus JAHJVF01. Next base: position 9,855 of record JAHJVF010000387.1, read on the forward strand.
TGATTGGCATGAATTTCTGTAAGGGAATTATTTACAATTTTATAAACACTTCCCTGATTGGTGGCAAAAACAATGTTCGCATTATTATTATAAATAACTCTGCCGACTTTGTTCGATTTCAAACCTTCTGCGGAGGTGAATTTATATTGAACTCGATTAAATCTTATAAGATACAAACCCTGTTCAGAAGCTAAAGCAAAACCATTATCAATCTCAAGAATGTCCGTAAAATTTACATCGGGAAGTTTTACGTTATTTAGCAATGGAACAATTTGGGAGTCGGAGTAGACAATAAAAAATCGATTGTCTTCAGATAGAACCATAACATCCTGAGATTTTGAAAGTCGGATTACTTTTATTTTGTCAGGGATAGAACTATTTGAAGAATTAATTTTTTTAACCTCGTTAGACTGTGAAATTTTTATAAGCCCTTTATTCCGTGCGGCAACCCAGACGTCTCCGGATTTGGATTGAACAACTCCGATCATTTCCGAAGAAAGGAAAGGATCATAACCGGAAATGTTATCAAATTTATACCCATCGTATTTTGATAATCCGGATAAAGTTCCGAACCACAAATATCCGTCTTTATCCTGCGAGATGGTCTTTATTGAATTATGTACTAATCCGTTGGATGTATTATAGAGATGAAAATTGTACAACTGCCCGAAAGCTGTTTGCACAAAAAATATTAATATTAAATAGAGAAGTTGTTTTTTCACGGTTAATTGTCGGTTGAAAATATTAAGTAATGCCTTGAAAGTCAACGAATGCAGATATTCATTTTTAGAAGTATAAAACAACTTATCTCAAGTTTACTTAACTGCAAATACTGTGATGCTTAAAATCTTAAAATCGCTTTTTTGATAATTAGTAATTTCTTCTTCAGTCAGATAATTTTTCAAAATTTCTTTTGGAACGGTAATCTCTTTTTCTTTTCGGATCTGAATGTTTTTAAATCCGACAGCATTAACAACTTCGAGATATTCCTCTTTTTGCAAAGCACCAGCCACACATCCTGCATACATTTCAGCGGATTGTCTTAATTTATGAGGGAGTTCGCCTCTCAATACAATATCAGAGACACATAAATGTCCGGATGATTTCAAAACTCGATGTATTTCTTGAAAAGCTTTTTCCTTATTCGGAACAAGATTCAAGACGCAATTGCTTATTACAACATCAACAGATGATCCTTCGATTGGAAGCTCTTCAATTTCTCCTAATTTAAATTCAACATTCACATAGCCAAGCTTTTGCTTATTCACATTTGCTTTATCGACCATTGCTTGTGTGAAATCAACGCCTATAACTTTTCCATTTTCACCAACAACTCTTCGGGCAATAAAGACATCATTTCCGGCACCGCTTCCAAGATCAAGCACTGTATCACCTGATTTTATTTCAGCGAATTCGGTTGGAAGTCCACAGCCCAATCCAAGATCAGCTTCAGGTACGTAACCATCCAAGCTGTTGTATTCATCGGCCATAATAGTGTAGACTTCCTGCTTACCGGCACAGCAGCTTTTGGTTTTTTTAAAATTTTTCTCGGCTAACAGAGAATATTTTTCTTTAACTATTTCTTTTATCTGATGGTCATTCATAAAACCTTCCTTATAATATTATTGATGTGTTTTGATTCGGCAGCAACTAAATAATCCATTAAATATTTCGATCAACTCATTAAAAACTTCGTTGTTAAGATAGTAGCAAACCTTTGGACCTTCAATTTCACCCCTAATAATATTTGCACGTTTTAATTCGCGAAGGTGTTGAGATACTGTCGATTGTGCCAAAGGAAGCTCGTCAACGATCTCACCGCAGATACAGACATTTTTTTCGGCGAGGAATTTGAGTATTGCAATTCTTGCCGGATGAGAAAGTGCCTTTGCGTAATCGGCAATTTTTTGATCTTTCTTGTTAAAAATATTTTTCTTCGAAACTGCCATATTAATTTTATTATTTATCGTAAATATACGATAATGGTTTCGCTAATTGGCAAAAATTTTTAATAATTATTTTTATAACTAAATTTGTCCAACAAAATTTAAAGAATTAATGACTACAGAAACCTGGTACTGGATTGTTTTTACTATAATAATATCTGTAATGCTCGCAATCGATCTATGGGTAACAGATCACCGTCATGGGAAGCTTGGGATTAAATCAGCGTTAATTTGGAGCGGGATTTGGATCGGTGTTGCTTTGCTTTTTAATGTCTCGATCTATTTTAAATTCCCTAATGGACATGAGAAAGCATTAGAATTCCTTACCGGTTATTTAATTGAAAAGTCTCTCTCGGTTGATAATCTTTTCGTATTTATTATGATTTTTACCGTAATGGGAGTAGAGGAGAAGAATCAACCCCATATACTGAAGTGGGGTATTTTAGGAGCTGTAGTTTTTAGAATAGTTTTCATTCTTGGCGGCGTTGCATTAATTCAAGCTTTTGATTTTGTGGTTTATATTTTTGGTGCGATCCTTCTGTATACAGCTTACAAAATGGCTTTTATGCACGAGAGAAAGATCGAACCTGATAAGAATATTTTGATTAGAATTGCTTCTAAGATCATTCCCGTTAAAACTGATAATAGCGACGGCCGTTTCTTTATTAAACAGGAAGGGAAGATTTTTGCTACAAGTTATTTCTTAACTCTCCTTTTGATTGAATCTACTGACATTGTTTTTGCTATCGATTCAATCCCCGCAATTCTAGCGATTACACGCGATCCATTTATTGTAATTACTTCGAATATTTTTGCAATCCTTGGCTTGCGTGCATTGTACTTTGCCTTAGCAGGAGTCATGGGATTGTTCAGATATCTAAAATACGGTATTGCTTTACTTCTATTTTACGTAGGAATTAAATTGTTGATATCTCATTTTTATCATATTCCAACTCTTATTTCTCTTGGTATCATTGCGATAGTATTAACTGCGTCAATACTTGCATCGATATTCATCAAAAAAGATAAAGAGATTATTGGATGAGCCTACTCTAATAAGGGTAATTTTAATAACCCGCCACGGCGGGTTTTGAATTGAACTAAAAACGTATCTTCACTACACGCCTGCGTGCCGCCTGCCTTTGCCGAAGCGGCTTGCCTACGCCTGTGTCTGCCGTATGAAACTTTCAGAAGGCGGGCTACGCGCAGGCAGGTAACGCCCGCATATCAAAATACCTGTTTACCGAAGCTTTGCGT